>CANHSD010000092.1 GCA_947463105.1 Chitinophagaceae bacterium | reverse complement strand
CAAAAGAGCCCTACCTTATTGAAGGTTGTCAAAAAATGGCAGCAATGGGGTACGGAGTTGTAAAGCTTTGGTTCAGGAAAACCGGATCAGGGTATCCCTACAATTCAAATTGGAATATAGACAAGGATATTTCACTTGTTGATTTGGCCAAGCATCCTTACTGGCAAACCTGTTTTGACATGCCCTTCAGCACCATCGCCCTCAGCATTGAAGGTGCAGGAATCAGGACAACCGATGCGTCTGCAAAAGCAGAAGAGGATGAGATCTATGCACTCACAAAATACCTGCTTGAAAAATACAAGGATCGAGCGGTTACTTTCATCCTTCATAACTGGGAAGGGGATTGGATGATGCGCGGTGGTACAGGATCAAGTGCCAGGTGGTCAAGAAAACCCGGAGAGTTGATCAAGGCAGTGGACGGAGACAGGCAGACAGTCTTGGTTCCAGCTGATTCACTGGACCGCATCAATGCCATGGCGAAATGGTTCAAAGCCAGACAGGATGGGGTCAACCGTGCACGTGCAGCAGTTGGACGCAGTAAATGCAAAGTAATGCATGCAATTGAAGCCAATAAAGTGATGGACAGTCAACAGGGCATTCCAGGTATTGTCAACAGTGTATTGCCTTTGGTTGAAACGGATATGGTATCCTGGTCCTGCTATGATGGGATGGATGAAAAAGGATTGAAACTTTACCGGGGAATAGAATACATCAAACAATTCATTCGGCCAACGCCCTATATGAAAGGCCAGAAAGTGGTGTTCCTCGGAGAAATAGGGATTCCTGAACAGCGGTATGAGGGCTTGACAGAAAAAGAGCCGGTTGTCAAACGCTGGGATGCGTATATCGGAGTTTGTCAGGCATTGAAAATTCCGTACATCATACAGTGGGAACTCTACTGTAATGAACCTAAAAATGAAGCGCTTAGAAAATTGAATGATGTCAGAAAGACGGATGAAATGCGCGGTTTCTGGCTTATTCGTCCGGATGGGACAACTGGTTTTGCAGGAGAATATTTTGATCAATTATTGAAAAACGCCGGAAATAAAATTCGTCTTTGAACATGAAAAGAATTGCTCATTCTTTGATCGTAATGTTATTGGTAACTGCCTGCTCTAAAAAAATGGAAACAGTGGTTACACCTCCATCCCCTCCAGTGCCACCAGTAGTGCCCATTGTTGACCCCAATACATTGTCCCTTCCTGTAACAGCGGCACAAGTGAATGGCGCATTCTCCTTCACCAAAATCAGGAATGTTCATCCCCGTTTACATTATACTGCTGCAGAAATTGCGCAAATTGGAAGTGCTGCTCAAACAGATCTATTTGCCAAGGCTACCTATGACGATATCATTGCAAGGGCTGATGCGCTCATCGGATCACCTTTGCTCGATTATGGACTTGATGCGGCACAGTTGAGAATCAGCAATATCCATACCATCAGCAATGATCATTTGCCGTATCTTATCCTCGCTTATCAGTTAACAAAAAACACCAAATATGCATCGCGTGCCTGGGACCAGTTGAACCGGATGTGCAGCTATCCTGACTGGGGCGCCAACCGGCATTTTTTGGACGCAGGCATTGCCGCAAAAGCGGTAGGAATGGCATTCGATGGTTTGTATGATTACCTGACCGTTGCCCAGCGGAATCAACTCTACAATGCCTTGCGTTCTTTTGTTCTGGGACCAGGGAAAAACCAGATTGATAATGGCACAGGGCAATTCAAATGGTATGACACTGATGATAACTGGAATGGAATTTGTCATGGCGGCATGATCATGGCAACACTGGCAACCTATGAGATGGACAGTGTTTTTAACAGCAGTGTTATTGCGACTTGTGCCAATGGTATGCTGAAATACATCAAGTCTTTCGATCCTGATGGCGCAAGTGAAGAGGGGCTTTCTTATTGGTCTTATGGCCTTTCCAATACAATGCTTGCCCTCGAATCAATGAAGCGATCTTTGGGTGCCACTTTTGGATTGACCAATCAGGCGGGTTTGAAAAAAACAGGCATGTTCCCCTATTATGTTTCAGGGCCGGTGGGCACTGCTACCTTCGGAGACGATTATGTGTATGCAGGAAAGGAAAACAGGTTCCTCTCTTATTTTTGGTTTTCCAAATTTTACAATGATGCCAACATGGCCAAAACCCATTTTGACATGTGCCAATCCATCAATGTCAATCGGAAAGGCAAAATGAATGGTTGGATGGATCTTTTGTTTTATGATCGTCAATTGGTCAACCAAGGCGCTGCAGCTTCTTTCCCATCATCAGGTTTCATCAAGGGGGTAGACTATGCCTATCTTTTTGAATCAACTTCAAACGATAATGGCCTCTATGTCGGAATGCATGCCGGAGATAACAATGCGAGCCATGGACACCTTGACGCAGGATCTTTTTTCATTCAAGGAATGGGTGAAAACTGGGCACAAGGGAACCTTGGCCTTCAATCACCGTATCCCACAGACTATTTTACCGTCACCAATCCAGCATATGACGCAGCTCCAACCAATAATGCTCCTACAACAGGAAGGTTTTATTATTACCGCGTAAGAACTGAGGGTAAAAATTGTCTGGTTTTTAATCCGGATGCCAGGCCTGAGCAAAACCCCAAAGGCATAGCAACAGTGGTTAAAAATGAAAATGACAATTCAGGAGGATATTATATCATTGATCTCACATCCAACTATTCCCGTGATGTAAAATCATACAAGCGCGGAATCAAGATGAACCGTTCCGGAAAATTCATTTCCGTTCAAGATGAATTCACGCCAAATACAACATCAACAGTGTATTGGTTGATGCATTCCGCTGCAACCGATGGTGCCATCATTTCAGGGGATGGCAAAACCGCCACCATGTACAAAAACGGCAAAACCTTTTATGCAAGGATTGTTTCTCCAGCTGGCGCCTCCTTCAGCAAAGTCGATCGATCGCCAACCTCCATCAATTATCTTACTGAAACCGGTGCTGTTTTCACCTCCATCATGGCAGGTAAAAACAGTTCCAATCCCTTTTACGGAAAGCTTCAGGTAAAGCTTACTGGCCTTGTGGCCAACACGCCAACAACCATTCGCATTGACTTTCAGGCAACGGCTCCAGGATCAACTCCACCTTTGGTTCCAATGGATGGCTGGACAACTTCAAATTAAGTATTTTGCTTTATCATGCATAAATCAGGAAATAAAGTATTGGTGTTTTTGCTTTTCATCAGCAGTTTTTCAAGCGCACCATCAATGGCGCAGTACTGGAACAGGAACACGCAACTTCTCCCATTTCGCATGGTGCCTGCAGTATCCAAAATTGAACACATTGATTTGGATAAGGATGGTGACCCGGATATATTGAAAGCGATGATCAATGACAGTATTCCTATCGCTTGGATTGATGATGATGATGACATGCAGCAACATCAAACCGAAGGTGATACCGATAGCGATTGTCTGCTCATCGATAAAAACAGGGATGGAATATTTGCTGGTCCATGGGATTTAAGCATTGACTGGTGCGATACAAATCTCGATGGCAAGGCCGACATACAACTGGTTGTCAGCAATGCCGGAACCAAGGTTCGCAATTATTATGACTGGGGAGCTGACTATATGTATGTATTGGATGATGACCATGATGAAATCATGCATTATATTGATTGGAACAAGATCATGATGCAGGCATGGGAGCACACGGGCCAGTCGAATTTCTTCAAAGACTATTCAGGCAATTCAACTTTTCTCAAAATGCACGCTTCAAGTTTCCGCATTGGAAACCTAAGCTACAATTGGGAGAATCCTTTTATTTTTTATGACACCAACAAGGATGGCTTGACTGATTGGGCGATCAGGTTGGTAGATACTCCGGTTTTCAGGGACAAATCAGACAGTTCAAAAAATGGTTTTGATCAACAGGATAAGGAGATTGATGTGTTGTTTACCAAAAAGATTGACTATGCTGCACTTACCTGGGATCTTGATCACGATAATGCACCAGGCAATGAGTTTGATTTTGACATGAGTCTTCTTTTCAAGGGGAAAGGCTTCGACTATAGTGACCAGGAACATCAACTGAAGCATTGGAAAGGATTGTCTGACGCCAATCATTTGTTGTTTGATCAGCGGTGGCGAGAACTCGATCGTTTGTATTATCCTGCACGAGACACCGCTTATCCCTTGATTTTTAAGAGGGGTGATTGGCAGGAATGCCGCCTGGTATTTGACGAAGATGATGACTGCAACCGCTGGGAGCGGGTTGAATTTTATGAGCCCAAAGATCTTTTTAAGATTGGTATGGAAAAGGGAGGATTGGATAACAATAAACAGGCAGATGCTGCAGGGGATCGTGGCGAATTTGACATGGACAACAGTGGCAAGGGAAAATTGTACATTGGTGGGTTTGATGGAAAAATACATTTGTATGGAGCTGAGTGGGGTGCCTGGCGAATAGACCAGCTTGCATATTCATACCAGGGATTTGGAGGAAATTATGAACGCTGGGGAAGAGAAAGATTACAAAGGGAGCCAAAGTCTTTTGCTACTGTGAAATATTCCGATGCCAACGGAAATGGGTTCTTTGATTGTGTTGAATACGATTTGGATGGGGACCAACAATTTGAGCAAAGGGTGTCATTGTTGGAACTTGGATTGGACGACCGGGTAAGCCTCTTCCATACCGATACGGCCAGTTATGATGGATATACTAAATTGTTTGAGGCAGCCGCAGATGGGAACTGGAAGAGGGCCAACGAGGCCTTGCTGGTTGCCCAAAATTTTAATATCAATACCTCCTGGTATAGTTTTTACAAACGCCCCCTTTCACTCCAGCAAAAATATGATTATGGATATTGGCTGGGATTTTACCTCTATCAGGATATACGGCATCAGGCCTTTGTGAAAGGGAACCATGCATTGGTAAAAGTGGTAGACAAAGCATATTACTCGGGACATTGGGAATCCCTAGAGTTTAAATGATTTTTTAGTCAACTAATTTCAGTATGAGGGCACCTTTTTTCAACATAATTTTTTTGTTAAAACCGATTTGGGATTAAATTTTTTTGATAGACACATTTATTTTTTTTATTATCTTTCACAAATCTTTAACATCCTTTAATTAAACCAACAATCACATGCATTTAACCGCAACAACTTTCGTCAGGGCAGTTTAATTTGATTGTTTGATCTCACAAGCAGATGTCCTAGATAACCAATTAACCGCTTTAGCAAACCAAAACTTTCGTTCATCAAAATGAAAAAAACAGTTGTTTTTCTCAGCCTCCTTTTCATTTCCAGCCTGGCATTGGCCCAGGTGCAAATCAAGGGAATTGTAAAAGGGGACAATGGGAAACCCCTCGAAGAAGCAAGTATTGTAGATGTAAAGTCCCAAAAAGGGACATTCACCAATTCCTCCGGGATGTTTACCGTCAGTGTGGCATCCTTGCCAGCCAGTCTGGAAGTCACTTTTACCGGCTACCAGCGCAGGACCATTACGGTAAATACAGCCAATATCACAGAGATAAACCTGGTTTCAAAAAATACAGAATTGGGTGAGGTCATCGTTGTAGGATTCGGAACCCAGAAAAAAGCTTCGCAAACAGGTGCTATCGTTTCTGTCAGCCAGGCTGATTTGAAGAATACGCCAACTGCCAACGTTGTCAATGCCCTTGCTGGCCGTCTTCCAGGGTTGATTACCCAACAAAGGTCTGGCTTGCCAGGTGGCGATGCCTCGTTGTTGCTGATCAGGGGGTATGGTACATTCAATACTTCAGGTCAGACACCATTGATTTTAGTTGATGGGGTTGAGAGAAGGTTCAATGAAGTCGACTTCAATGAGGTGGACAATATTTCCATCCTGAAAGATGCATCTGCAACAGCTGTTTTTGGTGTGAGGGGTGCAAATGGTGTAATCATTATCACCACAAAGCGAGGTATTTTGAGTGCACCCAAGGTGACAGTTTCGATAGACCGAACCATGCAAAGGCCTACAAGGCTTCCCCAATACCTTCAGTCCTACGATTATGCAACGTTGTTCAACGAGGCTTACTTGAACGATGGGGGCGATCCCAATTTCATGCCTTACAATGCCACTGCACTTCAAAAATACAAAGACGGTTCGGACCCCTATCTGTTTCCTGATGTCAACTGGTATGATACTTTGTTGAGGCCTTCTGCACCGCAGTTACAGGCCAACGTAACCGTGAGGGGCGGTACTTCCCAGTTGAAGTATTTCCTTACCGGTACTTTTCTTGATCAGGAGGGATTGTTGAGACCTGAATTGACCAAATTTGCCGGCTACAACACCAATACCAAATACCAGCGTTTCAATTTCAGGAGCAATATCGATTATTCACTGACCAAGAACACCATCTTTTCCATGTCTCTTTCGGCAAAGCATGCCAAGCAGGTGGTGCCTTCTGACGGATTGGATTATGGTAGCGGTGCCACCAGTTTGCTCTGGTGGAACATGGCAAGGTGGGCGCCCAATCATGCACCTGTGTACAATCCCAATGGTACCCTTGGTGCATTCTATGGCAATTCCAACCTTGTTGGTGATATAGCGAGAAAAGGCTTTACCAACAATTTCCGTACGGATATCGAAGCCAACATGGACTTGAAGCAAAAGTTGGACATGATTACCCCAGGTCTTTCATTTCGCACCAAGTTTGTGTACGATACTTATTTCGAATATGCTGAGAGAAGGTCAAAAACATACCAGGCTTTTGATTATTCACTCAACACGGGTGGCCGTCCGATATACACAGCCAGAGGAGCTGAAAGTGCATTGGCTTTTACATGGGTGAGCACCTTCTCAACGAAGCATACGTATGTTGAGAGTGCATTTGATTACAAAAGGGCTTTTGCAGGCAAGCATGAGTTTACTGGATTGGCCTTGTTTTTTGCAGACAGAACAAGAGGCGGTAGCAGTTTCCCATTCTCCAAGCTGGGTTACGCTGGCCGTTCAACCTATGCCTATAAAGGGAAATACCTGGCAGAAGCCAACATAGGATACAATGGCACTGAGAATTTTGCCAAGGGAAGCAGGATGGGATTCTTTCCTGCCTTTTCTGCAGGATGGCTGGTTACCGAAGAGGCTTGGATGGAAAAGAAAGCTCCTTGGATCAGTTATTTGAAACTCAGGTTGTCCAGCGGTAAAGTAGGCAATGCAAATATCGGCGGTAGGCGCTATTTGTACCTCCCTGATACTTGGGGTGCTGCAACAGGGTACAACTTTGGTTCAGGTGCTGCCAATGCCCTCGGCGGTTCATTTGAGTTGAACCTGGGTAATCCAAATGTAACCTGGGAAACAGCTTGGAAGCACAACCTTGGCATAGAGTCCATGTTCCTGAACAAATCCCTCAGTGTAAATTTTGATGTTTTCTATGAAAAGAGGGACAATATCCTCCTGATCAGGCAAGACGTACCAACATTGATAGGTCAAGCCAATACGCCTCCTGTTAACGTTGGAAAGATGGAGAACAAAGGATATGAGTTGGAACTGAAATACAGCAAACGCCTGTCCAAAGATTTTGCTTTTGACATTGGAGGCAATTACAATTATGCCCGCAACAAAATCCTATACCAGACAGAACCTCAAAGGCGATACCCCTGGATGGAAAGGACTGGCAAGCGCTTCGGTGAGAAGTTTGGCTATATCGCAGAAGGATTTTTCAATTCAAAAGAAGAGATCAGCAAATGGGCAGATCAATCCATTTTTGGGGTGATCGTTCCCGGCGATATCAAGTACAAGGATTTGAATGGCGACGGTAAGATTGATCAATTTGACCAAGGCAATATCGGCAATCCGGATCTTCCTGAAATCACCTATGCCATCACCAATGGAATTTCATACAAGAACTTTGAACTGGATGTCATGTTCCAGGGCGTAAGCAATACGAGTCTGCTGGTTTCATCTCAGGGTGGATGGGAATTCTACAACAGTGCCAAAGTAGCGAATCACCATATGGGTCGCTGGACACCTGCAACAGCCGCTACTGCAACATATCCCAGGTTGACACAATCTTCATCAACAGCCTTGAATAATTTCCAAAACTCAACCTTCTGGGTAAGGGATGCCTCATATATCAGGTTGAAAAATGTTGCCTTGAGCTATAATTTCTCAAAAACAATTGTTCAGCGTTTAGGGGTTGATGCATTGCGGTTATCACTGACTGCAGCCAATATCTACACATGGTCCGATTTCAAATGGTTTGATCCTGAAATCAGGACTTCTGCGGGCAATGTGTATCCTCAATTGCAGACATACAATTTCACTATTTATACAACCTTCTAAACACTATAATAAAATGAAATACATGTTTAATTATAAAAAAGTGTTTATTGGCTTGATGGGCATCATCTTGCTTAATGCATCCTGTAAGAAAGATTTTCTGGCTCCAGACTTTTCAGTGTCATCAGCTTTTACACAGGATGCTGTTTTTAAAACCTGGGTTGAGGCAGAAAAAGTACTCGGTGCAGCATATGGCTACCTGCAAAACTACAGCGGATTCAATATTCGTGTGGGGTCAAACAGGTCCGGAACTTCTTACCTTGCTGCCTATACTGATGAGGCAACCAATAGTTTTATATGGACGGGCAGTTGGAATGTGACCAATGGTACATTCAACCAGTACTATAATCCTGATGATGTTTGGAATGTTTCGTATCAGGGAATTCGCCGTTGCAACATGTACCTGGAGAACATAGACAAAGTTACGGATATTGATGCGGCAACCATATTACGAACCAAAATGGAAGCCAGAGGCCTTCGTGCATTTTACTATTTTGAATTGTTCAAAAGATATGGTGGAGTTCCATTGGTTACCAATGTTATGAGTACAGTGGGGGTGTTGTCTGGCAATACCGATGAATACAATCAGCCAAGAAAAACGGTGGATGAAACAGTGCAGTTCATCAAAAATGAGTTGGATACGGTCACAAAATACCTGCCACCTCCCACTCCTGGAAGTGCGGCTACCGTTGGACGGATGAACAGGGCCATCAGTGTTGCGCTGAAAGGAAGGCTGCTGCTTTATTACGCAAGTCCATTGCACAATCCTGCTAAGCTTACTGCCAGGTGGCAGGATGCAGCATTGGCGAACAAGCAGGCAATTGATACGGCAACCAAATACGGCGCTGCATTGTTCAACAACTATCAGACATTGTTTACTTCTGCTTCCAGAAGTGCTTCCGAGATCATTTGGTTTGTATTCCAAAACTGCGGTTGCTCATTGGATACCTATGAGGGTATGCCATCTCTTGCTTATGGCGGAACGAATCCAACACTCAACCATATTGACAAGTATGAAATGAGAACAACGGGGAAGGCCATCTATGATGCCGGTTCAGGTTATGACCCAGCGAATCCTTATCTGAACAGGGATCCCCGTTTGGGTCTTTCAGTCATTCAGGCTGGTGAGCTTTTCAGAGGATTTAATTATGCGCCATGGTGGGGCCCCGGTGGTGCTGACAGCAGGTCTACGTATAGCAACAAGCAATCGGATGGAAGCTGGACAGGCATGGTGTTCAAAAAATTCATGGATCCAGGCGCTGCAGCCAACAGGAACTGGCCTTTGATCAGGTTGGCAGAACTTTATCTCAACTATGCTGAAGCATTGACTGAAGCAAATACAACCACACAGGCTGCAGCCTTTGCAGCGGTGAATACAGTCAGGGCCAGGGTTGGGGTAGCCATGCCTGCCATTGCCATCACCATCAGCAAAGACTCACTTGTGAAGCGCATCAGAAATGAGCGTGATGTTGAACTGGCTTTTGAAGAACACAGGAATTTCGATGCACGCAGGTGGAGAACAGCAGCAAAAGATTTTGCTGGCAACATGTGGGGATTCAGGGTTTTGTATGATGATGCAACCAAGAAATATTCATTTCCGCGGTATGCCTTCCAGGTAAGAAAGTACTTGCCCCACTGGGATCTCTATCCAATCCCACAAGCTGAGATTGACAAGAGCAAAGGAAAACTGGTTCAAAATCCTGGATACTAATCCATAAATAAGTAATTGAAAAATTTATGAATACTAAATTCAAATTCTTTCTGCTGGTCATGCTGACATCATCTGTTGCAGCATTTTCGCAAAAAGAAAATAAGGGTACAATTGGAGGGCTTGTTACTGACAAGTATGGTAAGCAATTGAAAACAGCAAACGTCAAGTCTAAGTTTCTGAACAAGGATATCACAACGAACAGGTTCGGAATTTTCAGTCTTGATGGCATCACCAATGGCGATACGCTCGTTGTAACTGCCATGGGGTATGAGGCACAGGAATATATCGTAACAGACAGGAATAAAATAGAGGTTAAGCTCTCTGTCGTAAATGAGTGGAATAAGAATGTCAACATGATGTTTTATTCCAAAAAGAAATTATTGATGACAGGATCTGTTGCAACAATTGGAGAAGAAGACCTTTTGAAAAATCCCTTTATCAACCTGAGAAATACGGTTGCAGGAAAGTTATCAGGTTTGTTTGTCTCTCAAAGTGATGCAGAGCCTGGATTTGAAGATCCCACCCTGCTGATCAGGGGTACCTCTTCTTTCAACGATGGAGGTGGAATCAATACCCTTGTAGATGGATATGAAAGGAATTTTGCT
>CANHSD010000091.1 GCA_947463105.1 Chitinophagaceae bacterium | reverse complement strand
TGGCGACATGTATGTTACCCTCAATGTTGCCTGGGTTGGTTTTGGTGATGGACTGGGCAAATGGCATGGATGGTTGTTGAAAATAAAACCCAATGGAACCACCGAACCAATTGCCACAGGACTTCGTTCACCAGCTGGATTCAACATCAACAGCAGTGGTGATGTTTTCTATGCTGAGAACCAGGGAGACTGGGTAGGAAGCGGAAGGGTTACCCACCTTGAGAAAGGCGATTTTGCAGGAAATGCAGGTGGCCTGAACTGGACCAAAGAGCCAGAATCTCCGCTTAAGCTTACCAAGGATGACCTCAAGATTGTAGACAATGGTCAACCCATGCATGAGGCGGCCAAAACAATCAAAGAACTAAAACTTCCTGCCGTATGGTTCCCACATACACTGATGGGTATCTCCACTTCAGACATTCTGGAAGATGAGACGGCAGGCACGTTCGGACCTTTTACCGGTCATTATTATGTTGCGGACCAAGGCCATTCCAAGATCATGCGCATGACATTGGAAAAAGTAAAAGGAAAATACCAGGGCGCCTGTTACCCTTTTTATGAGGGATTTGCCTCCGGACTACTGCGCCTGCGTTGGGGGCTTGACGGTTCCATGTTTGCGGGGATGACCAGCAGGGGATGGTCCAGCACCGGCAAGGCCGATTATGCCTTGCAGCGGCTTGTCTGGAACGGAGAAACGCCTTTTGAAATGAAAGACATCCATGCCCTTCCTGATGGATTTGAAATTGAATTTACCCTTCCCGTTGATGCGGCGAAACTGAAAAATGCGATGAACTATTCAGCCAACAGTTTCACGTACAAATACCACCACAATTATGGCAGCCCCATCATTCAAAATCAAGTCAGAAAAATCAGGGGCATCATTCCATCTGCTGATGGAAAAAAAGTAAAGCTGATCATGGACAGCCTTATTGAAGGCCATATTCACGAAATCAAGGTTCAAAACCTGACATCATCCAATGGCAAAGCACTGTTGCATGATTTTGCGTATTATACCATGAACAATATTCCTGAAGGTGCTGCAACAGTCCTTACCGAAGAGCAAAAAGTGAAGATGAAGGACATGAAGCATGACATGAAAATGATGCCCGAAACAAAAGCGCCTGTCAATACCGTATCGGCCAAGCGCAAATTGACCATGCCTGGCGATTGGGGTCAAGCGGATGTTGTGCTCAAGCTCGGCACCAAGCCAGGGCTGAAATTTGATATAGCCCGTTTTGAGGTGAAAGCGGGTGCCAAGGTAAGGTTGATGTTCAGCAACAATGATGACATGACACATAACGTGGTGGTGGTCGCCCCAGGTGCCGCAGACGAGGTCGGAAACCTTGCCTTGCAACTCGGACTGAAAGGATCAGAAATGAGTTATGTTCCCAACAGCCCAAAGGTCTTGTTCCATACCAAACTCTTGGCGCCGGATGAAATCGAAAGCATTTATTTCTTTGCGCCAACCACACCTGGTGAATATCCCTTCATTTGCTCTTATCCTGGACATGCATCTGTGATGCGCGGCATCCTGAAAGTGGTCAAATAAAATGGTCAGGGAAATCCACCAATGGTACAGTCCTGCACTCAACAAAGAGATGCCCCTTGCTGTATATGGCCATTATGGATATGCCTTGTTGATGGTTCCTACCGCAGCTGCAGACTACCTCGAATACGAAAGGTTTGAACTCATCAATGCGCTGAAACCCTTTATTGACGACGGAAGGCTGAAAATTTTTTCTGTCAACAGCATCAATACCGAAAGCTGGATGAACAAACAGATGGAAGGCGCGCACAAGGCCATCCGCCAGAACCAGTTCAATGAATATATATTCAATGAGGTGGTTCCATTCATCAGATCAATGACATCCCAGGACACGCCCATCATCACCTGCGGTGCCTCATTTGGAGCTTTTCATTCGATGAACCTGTTTCTCAAAAGACCAGACCTGATCAATGGTGTGATTGCCATGAGCGGCGTGTACGACCTGATGGAATACACGGATGGGTTCTATGACGATCAAGTCTATTTCAATTCTCCAATGCATTATTTGCCCAACCTCAATGATCACAATACGCTAGAGCAGATCAGGCGCGGAAAAATCATCATCGCCACAGGAAGCGGCAACCACGAAGATCCTGAAGCCAACAATAGATTTTCAAACGTTTTGCACAGCAAATCCATTCCGCATGACCTCGAGGTTTGGGCTGCAGACATCCACCACGACTGGCCTACATGGAGAAAAATGCTGCCTTATTTTATCGACATCAAATGCTGACGCATCCCGAACACTGAGTAGTGAAACTGGTGCCGAAAAGAGTAACTTTGAGCCATGGAAAAAAAGCTGTTCCTTCTCGATGCATTTGCTTTGATCTTTCGAGCCTACTATGCATTGATCAGAAGCCCGCGCATCACCAGCAAAGGGAAAAATACCAACGCACAGTTTGGTTTCACCAACGCATTGATTGACCTGCTCAACAAGCAAAAACCTACCCACTTGGCCGTATGCTTTGATACCGCTGCGCCAACTGAAAGGCATCTTGATTTTGCCGACTACAAAGCAAACAGACAGGAAGCTCCGGAAGACCTGTTGGCCTCCATTCCCGATATCAAGAAAATAATCGAAGGCCTGAACATTCCTATCCTGGAGACCGATGGTTTTGAGGCCGATGATGTGATTGGCACACTGGCCAAACAGGCAGAAAAAGCAGGCTACCAGGTATACATGGTTACGCCAGACAAAGATTATGGACAATTGGTTTCTGACAACATCAAGATATTCAAGCCACCCTACCAGGGGGGAGATTTTGAAATCATTGGCCCGAAAGAGGTTTGCGAAAAATGGAACATCAAAGACGTTTCGCAAGTGATTGACATACTGGCCATGATGGGCGATGCTGTAGACAATATTCCGGGCATCCCGGGAGTTGGTGAAAAGACTGCCGCCAAATTGTTGGCGGAATATGGCACCGTTGAAAACGTACTCGAGAATGCAGACCAACTCAAGGGTGCTCTGGGCGAGAAAGTGAGACAGGGAAAGGACCTGGCCATCATGAGCAAAAAACTAGCCACCATCATCACCACGGTTCCCGTTGAGTTTCATGAAGAAAACTTCAAGGTTACGGAACCCAACAAAGAAGCCCTGCTTGATATCTTCAGCGAGTTGGAGTTCCGGACCATCGGAAAAAGAATCCTGGGTGAGGACATCCCCGTTGCTGGTCCTGTTGAAAAAGGAACCACGGTGCAGGGAGATCTTTTTGGAGGCAGTGGCACTACAGTTGCCAGCACAAACCATGCCGTTGCAGCAGAAGAAGAAAGCAATACAGCCCTGTCTGCAGACAGGAACATCAACAATACGCCTCACAGCTATGCGCTTGTTGACAGCCCCTCAACAATTGAGGCACTGATTGCCTCACTCGAAAAAGAAAAACAGATCTGCTTTGACACAGAAACCACCGGGCTGGATGCCAACCAGGCCGATATCGTGGGCATCAGTTTTTCCATCAAACCGGGCACGGGTTGTTATGTTCCCTGCCCCGATACCCGAGACAAAACCAAGTCCTTCCTCCTGCAGTTCAACCGCCTTTTTGAAGATGAATCCAAGGTATGGATTGGCCAAAACATCAAGTACGATCTTCTGATCCTCAAGAACCATGGTATCGCACTGAAAGGAGATATTTTTGATACCATGCTTGCGCATTATGTGATCGATCCCGAAGGAAAAAGAAGCATGGACTTGCTGAGCGCAAAATACCTGGGCTATGAACCCGTCCACATTGAGGAACTGATTGGGAAAAAAGGCAAGGGTCAAGGAAGCATGCGGGATGTAGAGGTTGAAAAAATAAAAGAGTACGCCAGTGAAGACGCAGACATCACCCTTCAATTGAAAAATATTTTTGAGCCCCAGCTCAAGGAAAAAGCAGTCGAAAAGGTTTTTTACGAAGTGGAGAATCCTTTGGTAAAAGTGCTTACAGACATGGAGTACGAGGGCGTCAGGGTGGATGTTGATTTCCTGAATGAATATTCAAAAACCCTGGAGAAAGAAGCCAAGATTGCGGAAGAGTCTGTTTATGCCACTGCTGGAGTGCGCTTCAACCTTGCTTCTCCCAAGCAGTTGGGTGAGGTGCTGTTTGAGAAACTGATGCTGGATCCAAAGGCGAAAAAAACCAAAACCGGCCAATACCAAACCGGTGAGGATGTGCTGCAAAAACTGGCAAACCAGTTTCCGATCGTGGACGATATCCTTGCCTTCAGGGAACTCACCAAATTGAGGTCTACCTATGTGGATGCCCTGCCTCAGCTGATCAACCCCAATACCGGAAGAGTGCACACCACCTACGGGCAGGCCGTGGCGGTAACGGGCAGGCTGGCCAGCAACAACCCCAACCTGCAAAACATTCCCGTCCGCAGCGACCGGGGAAAGGAGATCAGAAAAGCATTTACCGCCAGAGACAAGGACCATGTGTTGGTATCTGCCGACTATTCACAAATTGAACTGCGGATTGTGGCCGCCATCAGCGGAGACCCCAACATGTGCGAAGCATTTCGCTCCGGCAAAGACATCCATACCGCAACTGCAGCAAAAGTATACGGCATCAACGAAGAGGATGTCACCAAGGAGATGCGGTACAAGGCCAAAAGCGTGAACTTCGGCATCATCTACGGACAGGGCGCTTTCGGGCTGGCCGAAAACCTTGGCATCAGCCGAACAGAAGCCAAAACCATCATCGACAATTACAAAAAAGAATTTCCGGGCATCAGCCAATACATGGAATCAACCATCCAGTTTGCAAAAGACAACGGATATGTGGAGACCCTGATGGGAAGAAAACGCTGGCTGCGCGACATCAACTCTTCTAATTTCACGGTCCGCGGATTTGCAGAACGCAATGCCATCAACTCCCCCATACAGGGAACCGCAGCAGACATGATCAAACTGGCGATGATCAAGGTACACCATGCCATCAAAAAAGAAGGATTCAAAAGCAAGATGATCCTTCAGGTGCATGATGAATTGATTTTTGATGCCTTACGGTCTGAAGCAGAGGCCCTGAAAGCCTGTATCCTCGAGAACATGGAATCGGCACTGCCGCTTCCCAACAATGTTCCGGTGATTGCAGAGGCTGGGATTGGGGACAATTGGCTGACAGCACATTAATTAAGGTTTATCATAAAGACGCAAAACAGCAGCATGATCAATCGTTTTTTCATCCTGATTTTCAAACTCCGCGGCTGGAAGATCGTGGGTACCGTTCCTCCGGAAATCAAAAAAGCCGTTGTGATTGCCGCCCCGCATACCTCCAACTGGGATTTCATTTATGCGATGGCCATTTTCAGTTTATGCAGACTAAACGTGCGCTACCTGATCAAAAAAGAACTCAATTTTTTCCCACTGAGCATCGTGCTGAAAAATACCGGGGCCATCCCAGTAGACAGGAGCAAAAAACACAACCTCACGGAGGATGTCATTACCCGGTTCAAGGAGGCAGATGAATTGTTCATCACCATTGCAGCCGAGGGCACAAGGAAAAGGGTTGAAAAATGGAGAACCGGTTTTTACCATGCAGCCCTGGGTGCACATGTTCCGGTATTGCCCGGCTACCTGGATTACAAACGAAAAGAAGGAGGTTTTGGCCCACCCATTTACCTGACCGGCAACAAGGCTGATGATATGGCCAAATTCAGGGCTTTTTATGCAGACAAGACAGGAAAATATCCTGCATTTTTCAACCTGGATGCCATAAGGTTCGATTGAACCAATCCGCCGTACATTTGTAATCAGCAATCATGAACACAGAAAATTATTTTAGGACCTTGACCATCATTGGGGGCCGCTATTTTATTTTAGCCGGACTTGCCTTTTTGCTGTTCTATGTCCTGTTAAAAAACATCCTTGCGCATAAAAAGATTCAGCAGCGGTATCCAAAAACTGCAGACTATCTCAGGGAAATAGGATATTCAATCCTGACCTTGTCCATATTCGGATTCGTGCCGGTGTTTTTCATTTATAATCCGGCGATCTCAAAGTATACCATGCTATACCAGAGGATTGATGATTATGGCTGGCTCTATTTTGGCGCCATATTGCCCATCATGCTCTTCATGCACGACACCTATTTTTACTGGATGCACCGGATGATGCACCATAAACAGTTGTTCAAACTTTTTCACCTGGTTCACCACAAGTCTACCAATCCATCCCCCTGGGCGGCCTATGCCTTCCATCCTTTGGAGGCATTTGTTGAAGCCGGCATCCTGGTTGTTTTCATTTTTACCATTCCCATCCATAAATTTCATATACTGATCTTTTTCTTTTTTATGATCGTCTACAATATTTACGGACATCTTGGCTGGGAGCTTTACCCAAAGAATTTTCATAAAACCTGGATAGGAAGATGGATCAATACCTCCGTTTGCCATAACCAGCACCACCAGTATTTCAAAGGCAATTACAGCCTTTATTTTTTGTTTTGGGACCGTTGGATGGGAACCCTGAGAGAGGATTATGATGCACAGTTTGAAAAAGTGAAAGCCCAATGAAACCCAAAATCATTTATTGTTACGATGCCTATTGCGGATGGTGTTACGGCTTCAGCCCTGTGATCAAGGAGCTTTGGTTGAAACACAGGGAGCTGTTCGATTTTGAAACGATTTCCGGTGGGATGATTCCTGTTGAAGCCACGAAACACATTGGTACCATTGCAGCATACATCCAGGGTGCCTACCAAACAGTAGAACAGACAACCGGTGTAACATTTGGCAAGGACTACCTCTGGCATATTTTCAACCCAGATGAGAGCGATTGGTATCCCAATTCAGAAATGGCAGCAATTGCCATGGCCATTTTCAGAGAGCTTTATCCCGATCAAACCATCGCATTTGCATCAGATCTCCAATATGCCCTTTATGAAGAAGGGAGGGACCTCACAGACAAAGAGGCCTATAGGCATTTGTTAGAACGATACGATATCGATGCAGAAGTCTTTTTTCAAAAACTGGGAAGTGAAGCCTACAAAGAAAAGGCCTATTATGACTTTAGCCTTATCAAACAGCTCCAGGTGAATGGTTTCCCAACCGTATTCCTTCAATTGGACGAATCTAAGCTGTACATGATCTCCAGGGGATTCAGTACCCTGGAGGCTGTTGAGGAGCGAATGAACAAGATCATGGCCGAAAACAATATTCAGTAAAATGGTCGTAACTTGCAACACTAAATCGTGGACATGGAATACAACAAACTCATATCAGTAACAGGATTTTCAGGACTCTTTGAACTCGTGACCAGCAAGACTGACGGCGCTATCGTCCGTTCCCTGGAAGACAATACAACCAAATTTGTTTCAAGCAGGGTACACCAGTTCTCTCACCTGGAATCAATTGAGGTCTATACCACAGACGAAAATGTAAACCTTGCAGATATTTTCAAGGCAATGGACGCTTCTACAGAAGCCCTTCCTTCCGAAAAAGACAACAAGTCCGTAAAAAGCTATTTTGAAAAAGTATTCCCTTCCATGGATTTCGAAAGGGTGTATAGCAGCGACATGAAAAAAATGGTCCGCTGGTTTGGTGTCATCAAACAACAGAACATTGAAATCGTCCTCACCGAAATGGATGAGGAAGAAGAAGGCAACGAGGGCTAATATCCTTCTAAAAACATACACCATGCCATACAGCGCCGATATTCAGAAACTGAAGCACAGTTTCCTGCCTGAGCATTTCAGCCTGACAGACTGGGCTACGCTTGAACCCTATTTCATTCAACTCCAAAACAGGGAAATCAACTCAAGTGAGGACCTGGAACAGTGGCTGAAAGACATGAGCGAAATGGAAGCATTCATCAGCGAGGATGCTTGCTGGAGGCAGGTGCGCATGACCTGTGATACAGAAAACAAAACACTGGAAGAGGCTTTCAATTTCTTCTTCATGGAGATCCAGCCCAAGATCCAGCCCTATGCTGATATCCTCAACAAAAAACTGGTTGATTGCCCCTTTACCAAAGCCCTGGACCAGGAAAAATATTTCACCTATCTCCGCTCTGTTAGAAAAAGCATCGATCTTTTCCGCGAGGCCAATATCCCATTACAGGCTGAAGCAGCCGTATTGCAACAACAATATGGCACCATTGCCGGCAAGATGATGATTGAACAAGATGGACAGGAATACACGCTGCAACAGGCAGGAAAATTCCTTGAAAGCGAAGACAGGACGACCCGTGAAACAGTGTACAAAAAAATTGCCGAAAGAAGGCTGGTTGATAAGGAATCATTGAACGAGTTGTTCAGCAAATTGGTGGCCCTTAGGCACCAGGTTGCCCTCAACGCTGGCTTCAGCAATTACCGTGATTACAAATTCGCGGAGATGGGTCGTTTCGACTATACCCCTGCTTCCTGCTTTCAGTTTCATGAGGCAGTTAAAAAAGAAGTTTTGCCCCTTGTAGACAAGATCTACCAGGAACAACAACAAAGGCTGGGCCTGGACAACATGCGCCCCTGGGATACAGAAGCAGAGCCTGCAGGCATTGAGCCCCTGCGTCCGTTTACGGATGGTAGAGACCTGCTCGATAAATCCATCAAATGCCTGGATGCACTAAATCCTTTCTTTGGCGACTGCCTCAGAAAAATGGATGCACTCAATCACCTTGACCTGGACAGCAGAAAAGGCAAGGCCCCTGGAGGATACAACATGCCGCTTGCAGAAAGCGGAGCACCATTCATCTTCATGAATGCCGCTTCTCAAATGTCTGACCTCACCACCATGGTGCACGAAGGTGGTCATGCCATCCATTCATTCCTGGCACATGGGCTTGAGCTTACGGGCTTCAAAGAATACCCAACAGAAATGGCTGAGGTGGCCAGCATGTCGATGGAACTGTTCACCATGGACCACTGGGATGTTTTCTTCGACAATGAGGAAGAAATGAAAAGGGCCAAACGCCACCAGCTTGAGAGAGTGATCACCATCTTCCCCTGGATTGCCACCATCGACAAATTTCAGCACTGGGTCTATGAAAACCCAACCCATACCATTGAGGAAAGAAAAGAAAACTGGCTGAGGATCTTGAATGAGTTTGCCACCAACGCCATCGATTACAGCGGTTTGGAAGCCTTCAGGTCTTACAACTGGCAGCGACAACTTCACCTCTTTGAAGTGCCGTTCTATTACATTGAATACGGAATTGCCCAGCTTGGTGCCATTGGCATGTGGAAGCAGTTCAGAGACAACCCTGAAAAGGGACTCGAAAATTACATGAAGGGATTGAGCCTTGGTGGAACCAAGACGCTTCCCGAACTGTATGCGGCAGCGGGAATTGAGTTTGATTTCTCTCCAGAAAAGATCAGTGAACTGATGATCTTCGTCAAAAACGAATTGGAAAAACTTTAATGGCTACTACTTTTATGGTATCCCTGAAATTAGTGCACTGATTTACTGCAAGTTATCTTTGTGGTGCTACTAATCAGAGCCTTAACGAAATGTCCCGGTGTTTTTACATTGGGACTTTTTTTATTTACAGGATTTGCAAATGCCATTCACCACCATGTTGATCTCTTTCATGGTATATCCCCTGGGTAGGTTTACGGGTGGGATGTTCACGTCGTCCAGGCAAACCGTCTTACCACACTGGTCACACCTGAAATGCACATGGTTGTCGTGGTGGTGCCCTGTGGTGATGCAGGCATCATTGCAAAGCGCATACCTGACCATGTTGTCTGTAGAAGGGATGTTGTGGATGATGCCCTTTTCAAGAAATGTTTGAAGCGTTCTGTAAATCGTAACACGGTCGTACTGGTCAGCACATTTTGTTTCAATGTCTTGATGGGCCAATGCATTGTCGGCGGCAAGAAAGATTTCAAGTATCCGCTTTCTGCTGGCCGTGACACTGAGTGCGCTGTTTTTCAATATGTCTTCCCCTTGCTTTTGCATTTTATTCCTTGATCAGGGTTTTGATGTCTGTCATCAGCTGGTCCACCTCTTCTTTTTTGATGCCGTCATATACACCGCGAACTCGGCCCTGTCTGTCAACGAGGGTAAAAAACTGTGTATGCAAAAACTGCTCTTCAATGTTTTTGCTACTGTTCTTGGGGTCATCCAGCAAATAGCTTTCGCGAGCCGTTTTGTAGAGCTTATCCTTGCTTCCCGTCAGGAACCACCAGTTGGAAACATCGGCACCCAAAGAATCTGCATAATGCCTCAACACTGGCAATGAATCTGTATCCGGGTTGACCGTATGCGAAACAATCAGAAAATTGCTGTCTGTTTTAAATTGTTCGTAGATGGCCTTCATGTTCTTGTTCATCTTCGGACAAATTCCCTTGCAGGTGGTGAAAAAAAACTCTGCAACATATACCCTGTTGCGGATATCTTTCTGTGAGGCCATGGCGCTGTCTTGTCTCAGGAATTCAAAAGGCTGCACCGTATTCAACACCGGCAACTTCACCTCTTCAAAATCCGTGTACTTTATCATGGCAAAATAAAAGCCACACAAGAGCAGTGCAAAAAAAACCAGATAGCTTATCGCCTTTTTACTCATAATCATTTATTGAAACAAAATTACGCTTGTCTCTCGGATTATACCAACGATTAAGAATGCAACTTTGTTGCAAAAGTATTAATTTTGTCCCCCCACCATGATTAAGATCAACTACGATGCCCTCGGAATTGCCGCTTCTGTAGCCTGCGCCATTCATTGCGCGCTGTTGCCGCTGGTATTGACAAGTCTTCCAGTGCTGGGAATCAATATCATCAACAATATTTGGTTTGAGGTTTTCATGATCCTGCTGGCTGCTGCCATTGGAAGCTATTCGC
>CANHSD010000090.1 GCA_947463105.1 Chitinophagaceae bacterium | reverse complement strand
TGTTCACCTCTTCCCATACCGAACAGAGCAGTTAAGCCCCTCATGGCCGATGGTACTGGGATTCGTCCCGGGAGAGTAGGTAGGTGCCATATTTATTGAGCCCTGATCGAAAGATCAGGGCTTTTTTTTGCCCAAAAATTAAGAGGAGATTTTTTCTTGGTTTGTTAAATGAGAAGGTGAGTTTTTTCAGCGTACATTTATATCCATGTCTATCAAAAGCATCATTTTTCTTTTTATCCTCATCCTTATTTCCTCTTCAGGCTTTGTTCATTCAATCAACTCGCATCCGTCAAAATCATTGTACATCATCACTGGACAGGCACAAGGCACTACCTATACCATCAAATACATCAATACATCAGCCATTATTGAAAAGCATTCAGTTGATATTTTATTATCAGACATTGATCAATCCCTTTCTCTCTATCAGTCCAATTCTTTGATATCTCAGTTTAATCAAGCCAATCGTGGTGTAAAAGCTGATCTTCATCTTATGCGTGTAGTACGCACTTCTCTCTTGATCAATGCTACGACTCAAGGATGTTTTGATATTACATCAAAACCAATTTCAATGTTATGGGGTTTCAACGCCTCCATTCCCCAATCAATACCTTCCAATGACTTAGTCCATCAAACACTTCTGACCGTGGGTTCCCATCATTTAAGTTGGCATAAGGATAGTTTGATCAAAGACAATCCTACTACAAAGATTGATTGTGACGGTATCGCACAGGGTTATACCGTAGACCAACTTTCATTGTTTTTACGCAACAAGGACATTACTGATTTTATGGTTGAATTGGGTGGGGAAGTATATTCTTCCGGTAAAAATTTAGTTGGGAATGATTGGATCATTGGCATTGAGGGTTCTGAACTATATTCAGGTGATGACCATTTTATATCAAAAAAGCTCCGTTTGTCAAACATGGCTGTAACTAC
Organism: Chitinophagaceae bacterium; assembly: GCA_947463105.1. Classification (GTDB taxonomy): domain Bacteria; phylum Bacteroidota; class Bacteroidia; order Chitinophagales; family Chitinophagaceae; genus Pollutibacter. The sequence goes on along the minus strand of CANHSD010000090.1, from coordinate 9,907 downwards.
TTCAGGCAGCATGAAAAAATTCCGTAAATTAGGAAACCGCTATTGGAGCCATGTTGTTGATCCTAGAACTGGTTTGCCTGTTGACAATAAGATTGTATCTGTAACCGTTATTGCAAAAGATGCCATGACTGCAGATGCCTATGATAACGGTTTTATGGTCTTGGGCATCAATTCTTCTCTTTCCCTTGCCAATCAAATTAAGGACTTGGGTATTTATATTTTATATGTAAAGCCCGATGGTTCATTCTCGGATACGTCCAATGCTTATTTTAAAAGATTTCTATTCCATCAATGATTTCTGGTTTCTCAAAGCAACCGATACCGATCCCTGTTGTATATGTCAGGCCTAAAATTTAGTTTTCCATTTTCATCAACAAATGCGGTGAAATAGACAATGTATACATTCGTTTTTTCTTTTAAGAATACCACGGTTTCTCTTTCCTTCCTCATCGCGGCATCTATATTTTCCTGGTTCCATTCTTTCTGCTCCTCTAGTAAATATAATGCCATTTTTACAGGTTCTTCAATCCTTATGCAGCCATGGCTGAATGCCCTCGATTGTTCATTGAACAGTGTCTTTGCAGGTGTATCGTGCATGTACATGTTATAGGCATTGGGAAAAATGAATTTAACGCCTCCCAGTGCATTCCAAGGACCAGGAATTTGCCTTATTTTCCCATCAAACCATTCCATATTATTCAGTACGAGGTATTCAGGATGCTTTGCAATCGCTGGTAATATCTCCTTTTGCATGATTGTTTTGGGTATATTCCAATATGGAGCAAAAACGATATACTGCATCGTAGCGTTAAATATCGCCGTCTTGTTGGAAATTTTTCCCGTGATGATTTTACTTCTGAATACCAGTGACTTTTTTTTCATTGCAATCAACTCAAATGCCGGAATATTTACCAGGATATATTTTTCGCCAAAATCTTCAGGAAGTTGAAGGCATCTTTCTATATTCAGTTTAAGTTGAAAAATTCTTTCCTGCACTGAAATATTCAATTCCTTCATCGTTGCAATGCCGATTATCCCATCTGGTTTCAAGCCATTTCTTATTTGGTATCCAATGATATCTGTTTCTAAGTGTTTATCAAATATGCTTGATGTGTCTTTTGTATTCGTTTCACCGGTTATCGCCAGGCGCTTGCGGATGCGCTGCACCACTTCATTGCTGTCACCCAATCGAATGGTTTTCTTTTTCCAATGTATATTTCCCCATCCACCGTTTTTTTCAATATTTTGATACCTGTTGATTTCTGTTTCAAGACTTTGATAGCAAAAGGATTTGATAAAACCAGTATCTTTTTTGATTGATTGGAATTGCTGGGCTTTTACCTGATTAAGCCAGAAAAGATAAAAAGTAAGGGAGAGAAGGATATGGCATCTCATACCATTAATGTATGCAATAAAAAAGCCCCCTGTAAACAGGGGGCTTGATAAAATTGTGCGTTAATATTATTCCGCAATGATTTCGAGCGCAATCTCGGTTTCGTTTCCGTTTCCGAAATCAACCTTTGCCTTGTAGCTTCCCAATTCCTTGATTTCATCAAGCAATTGAATACGACGGCGATCGATCTCATATCCCTTCTGCTCACGAACAGCCTTGGCGACCTGAACAGTGGTAACACTACCGAAGATCTTTCCAGTTGTACCAGTTTTGGCACCAATGGTTACAGGACCTTCTTGCAATGCTGCGATAACCTTGTTGATTTCAGCGAGCATTTTCTCTTCTTTTTTCCTTATTTGCTTGAGACGCTCCTCAAGTTGTTTCAGGTTTGAAGTAGAGGCTTCTACTGCGAATTTTTGTGGGATAAGAAAATTGCGTGCGTAACCATTTTTTACGGTTACCACTTCATTTGCTCCACCAAGGTTGTTAACGTCTTGAATTAAAATAATTTGCATAATCTTCTTTTTAAAAGTTTTACCAACTCCAATCCCGTTTCGGGGACTGTCACACCATCAGGTGATTAGGTTGGAGGTTCTACTTCAACAAATCTGTTACGTATGGCAACAATGCCATCTGACGACCACGTTTGATGGCTTCAGATACCTTGCGCTGATACTTCAGAGAGTTACCTGTGATGCGGCGTGGCAACATTTTGCCTTGCTCATTCAGGAACTTCTTTAAGAATTCGCCGTCTTTGTAATCGATGTAACGGATACCATATTTCTTGAAACGGCAGAATTTCTTCCTTGGTTTCTCGGTTTTAATGGCTGTCAGGTACTTGATCTCATTTGCTTTTGCCATGATTTTAGCCCTCCACTGCTTTTTCGGTTCCGGTAGATACACCACTTCTCTTTTTTGTGTTATACTCGACGGCGTATTTATCGAGTTTGATAACAATGTGACGGAGTACCTGCTCGTCACGCAGGAGCTGAATCTTCAGCTTTTCATTCATGTCGGATGGCGCTACATATTCCATAACCCAGTAGATTCCCGTAGTCTTCTTCTGGATGGGGTAGGCCAGTGATTTCAACCCCCAGGGGTTGCTATGTACGAGAGAACCACCGCCAGCAGTGATAAAATCGACATATTTCTTCTGAGCAGTTTTGAATTCTTCCTCGCTCAGAACAGGGGTAAAAATCACCATCAATTCATAATTTTGCATAAACCCTGTATTTATTGATTTGATAATGGGGGGCGAAGGTAATGCTTTTTTGCCATTTTTGCCTATATTTTATTCTCATTTTGTCTTTTTTTATCGCGAACAAACATTCCCCTGTGTGCCAACCTGTCACTTTTGTGTTTTGGCATCCATTTTGTCCGCTGCTTCTAAAACATAGCATATGCAAAAAGGACAAATACGGGTTCAGACAGAGAATATTTTTCCCATCATCAAAAAGTTTCTCTACAGCGATCACGACATTTTCCTGCGTGAACTCATTGCCAATGCGGTAGATGCCACCCAAAAATTAAAGGCTTATTCATCTGCCGGCGAGGCGAAGGGAGAATTGGGAGAATTGCGCATTGATGTAATTTTGGACAAGGAAGCCAAGACCCTGACCATTGCTGATCGGGGTATTGGTATGACGGCAGAAGAGGTTGATAAATACATCAACCAGGTGGCATTTTCCAGTGCAGAAGAATTTCTGGCAAAATACAAAGGTCAAAATGAGGCCAACATCATCGGGCATTTTGGCCTTGGTTTCTACAGTGGATTCATGGTGAGTGAGAAGGTTCAACTCAGCACCCTTTCTTATAAGGAAAACAGCGAAGCTGTTGTTTGGGAATGTGACGGAAGCCCTGAATTTACATTGCAACCCACTGAAAAAAAAGAGAGGGGCACTTCGATTACCCTTTTCATCAATGAGGAAAGCCAGGAATTTCTTGATGCGGCCAAAATAAAGGGAATCCTCGATAAGTTCTGTAAGTTTCTCCCTGTACCTATTTTCTTTGAAGAAAATCAAATCAACAATACCAATCCGGCATGGGTAAAAAAACCGGCTGAGCTGGAGAAAAAGGACTATGAGGAGTTTTACAAATCATTGTATCCATTCAATGAAACCCCGTTGTTTTGGATTCACCTCAATGTAGACTATCCTTTCACGTTGACGGGTATTCTTTATTTCCCCAAGATCAAGCAATCCTATGAAATCCAGAAGGACAAGATCCAGCTGTACTCCAACCAGGTTTTTGTAACAGACGAGGTCAAGGATATTGTACCGGAGTTCCTCATGTTGCTGCAGGGTGTAATCGACTCACCAGACATTCCGCTCAACGTTAGCAGGAGTTATTTACAAGGGGATCCCAACGTGAGAAAGATCAACAGCCATATCACCAAAAAAGTAGCAGACAAGCTGGATGAGATTTTCAGAAATGAGCGAAAAGAGTTTGAAGAGAAATGGGAAAGCCTTGCTCTTTTTGTGAAGTATGGCATGATTACAGACGACAAGTTCCGTGAGAAAGCGGATAAGTTCCACATCATGCAGGATGCGGCTTCCGGATCTTTTTATACATTGGAAGAATACAGGATTGCAGCAGAAACCTTACAGAAAAACAAAGACGGTAAGCTGGTCATTCTTTACACCACAGATCCTGTACAGCAAGATGCTTATATCACATCTGCCCAAGACCGGGGATACAAGGTTGTCAAAATGGATACGCTTGTAGATGCATCCTTTATTGGTCAGATAGAATCAAAATGGGATAATGTTCAGTTTACGCGAGTAGATTCAGACATCACCGATAACCTTATCGACAAGCAAGAAGACAATAATTCTGTGCTCTCAGAAAAAGAGGTTGAGAAGCTGAAAGCGATGTTTGATTTCAAAGTGGATAACATAACCATTAATGTTGAAGTCAAAGGGTTGAGTGCAGACGCGCCACCGGTTGTAGCAACCAGGCCTGAATTCATGAGAAGAATGAAAGACATGGCATCCATGAGCGGACCCATGGGCAGTTTCTATGCCAACATGCCTGACGAAGTGCTGCTGACGGTCAATGGCAACAATAGCATTTTTACTGCAATTCTTGCAGATGATCATGCAGAAATGCAAACCAAACAGGTAAGGAATTTGGCAGACCTTGCCTTATTGTCTCAGGGCATGCTGAAAGGCAGTGAGCTTACCGCATTTATCACCAGAAGTGTGGAGTTGATGAAGGCTTAGTAAATGCCTTACATATATTTAATCAATCAGGACCGGCCAGTGCCGGTCCATTTTTTTCCTGCCATCTCAACATCGATGACCTTCATTTGAAGTGTGGTGACACCCCTGAAATGATTCTCTTCAAGGGTGAAAACGATATCCAGGCAGGACGCATCCTCAATTAAGCTGAAACGCTCTGCCATGTTGAATCCTATGCCAGTAATCCGCAGTCCATGCTGTTCCACTTCAAACCTAACATGTTCATCTTTTACAATGCGGCAACCTGCATCCTTTACATTTTGTAAACAGAAAACAGGTCGCATGTTCTCCGGACCGAAGGGTTCCATTTGTTGTAGAATCCTGAAGAAGGAGGGTGTCAGGTCTTGCAATGATACGATGGCATCAATGACTATTTCTGGAACCAGTTGATCTTCGGTGAGTTGAGCGGATGCGATCTCCTCAAACCTTTGTTGGAAATGCTCCAATTGGTCGGGCATCAACGTCATCCCTGCAGCAAAATAATGCCCGCCAAAGCCAAGGAGCAAATCACTGCAGTATTCAAGTCCATCATGAATGTTGAATCCTGGTATACTTCTTGCACTACCAGCAAGCATGTCCCCACTCTTTGTAATTACGATGGTAGGCCTATAGTATTTTTCGAGCAGCCTGCTGGCTACTATACCAATCACTCCTTTGTGCCAACCAGCATCAAAAACCACAGTCGATTTTTTTGATTGTAAGGAGGGGTCGGCCAGCAGCATTTGAATTGCTTCTTCAGTAATTTGTGCATCTGCTTCTCTGCGGGAATTGTTGTCGGTTTGCAACATGGCCGCAAGCAATTTTGCCTGTTCGGGATCTTTCTCTATAAACAACGACACGGCTTTTTTGGCATCGTCCATCCTTCCTGCAGCATTGATTCGGGGGCCAATCATGAAGGACAGGCTACCAATAGTGATTTCTTTGCCAGATCCGCTCAATTCAATGAGCGCCTTTATTCCGGTGGATGGATGCGCATTTACCTGTTTGATGCCATGATAGGCGAGGATCCTGTTTTCTCCGGTGATGGGAACAATGTCTGCGGCGATGGCGGTGGCAACCAGTTCAAGATAGGGGAGGTATTCCGTTTCATCCAAGCCCAATTCAGCTGAAAGTGCTTGGATCAATTTGAAACCAACGCCACAACCACAGAGTTCTTTGTATGGATAGGGGCAATCTTGTTGTTTTGCATTCAGGATGGCAATGGCGGGAGGAAGCTCCGCTGCAGGCAGGTGGTGGTCGCAAATGATGGTATCAATGCCCATGGTCTTTGCTTCAGCAATCAATGCCACTGATTTGATGCCGCAGTCGAGGGTAATCAACAGCGAGAAGCCATGTTCTGCTGCATAGGCAATACCCTGGCTGGAAAGACCATATCCCTCTCGGTATCTATTGGGGATGTAGAACTCAAGTTGCTCCTTATCATAAATTTTGGTCAGAAAATCATACATGATGGCTACAGAGGTAGTTCCATCAACGTCGTAGTCGCCATATACAAGGATCTTTTCCTGTTGTGCAATGGCATCAACAATTCTTTCAACAGCAAGTGACATGTCCTTCATCAGGAATGGATCATGCAATAAAGTCAGGTCTGGCCTGAAAAAAAATTTAGCCTTTTGGTAATCATCGATTCCCCTGTTGGCAAGAATACCACAGAGGGCTGGATGAATTTTCAGTTCATCCCTCAGTGCTTCGGTTGCCTGAGCAGGTAGATTGATTGTTCTCCATCGCTTTTGGGATGCACACATTTTATTTTTTTCTTTCAGTTGTGAAGGATACCATTTCTGAAAGCGCATCCCTTGCCTCCGATGCCGGAAAACTTTCAAGTACATCGAGGGCAGCTTTTTTGTATGAGGCCATCACATCTTCAGCATATTGGATCCCCCCGGCTTTTTTCACCTCATCTATCACTACCTGAACGCTGGCTTTATCCTTGTTTTTATTTTTGATGATGTAGATGAGCTGTCTCCTGGTCTCAGCAGAAGCATTTTTCAAGGTATAGATGAGCGGTAGGGTCAGTTTTTTTTCCCGGATATCGTTTCCGGTCGGTTTACCTACATCTGCTGCGCCATAGTCAAAAAGATCGTCCTTGATTTGGAAGGCAATCCCAGTATTTTCACCAAAAAGCCGCAATTTTTCGGTCAATTCCTCGTCCTGGCTGGCAGAAAATGCCCCTGCTGCACAAGCTGATGCCAGGAGAGAAGCCGTTTTGTTTCTGATGATGGAGAAATAATCTTCTTCGGTAATGTTGAGTAAGCGAGACTTCTCCAATTGCAGCAACTCACCCTCACTCATTTTTTTAACGGCTTCGGAAAGGATTTCCAGTACCCTAAAATCCTTGTTTTCAAGCGATAACAACAGGCCTTTGGCCAAAAGATAATCTCCAACCAACACTGAAGCCTTGTTTTTCCAGAGTGCAGATACGGAAAAAAAGCCCCTTCTTTCTGATGCTTCATCTACAACATCGTCATGCACAAGGGTGGCTGTATGCATCAATTCTACCATCGAAGCTGCCCGGTAAGTAGCCGGAGTAATCTTTCCACAAATCCTGGCAGATAACAAGACGAACATGGGTCTGAGCTGTTTTCCCTTGGTCTTGACAAGATATCTCAGGATTCTGTCCAATAAGGGGACATTGCTTTTGACAGCCTCTTTGAAAAGAGATTCGAACTGTTTTAGCTCAAGGGCTATAGTTTCTTGTGGTATTGTCATTGCTGGACTGCGAACTTACGCATTATTTCCCTCGGTTGATGCTAGTTTTCCGGCAGTTTTTACGGTAAATGGATCACAATGGCTCAAAAGAATGGGGTGATAGCATTTTTTCACAATTATCAATGAAAAAACAGAGGTATTTATTTGAATATTAAAACTTTAACTCTACATTTGTATGACATGGTAAGTCCGTGTCAAAAATCTTTAAACTAACAAACACAGCTATGGCAAGTAAAAAGTATGCTTTTATCCTTGGTCTTTTGGCCCTGGTGATGACTACCCAGGCACAAATGTCTGCAACGGGTGGATCTGATTGGAAGGATTCTTCTTTGATTCCTCCTTCAAGAATGGCTCAGCACAATGAGTTCCTCAACAACCAGTACATTTTCCCTGCGAAACCCCGTAACCAATGGGAAGTGGGTCTGAAAGTTGGATCACCAAGCGTTAGCGGTGATGTAAGTTCAGTGTTCCCTAACTTCGGATATGGATTGCATGTCAGAAAATCAATCGGCTATATTGTTTCTCTCAGAGGGGAATTTTTTAGCGGTACTGCTACAGGAATGAGCTGGAAAAGTGACCTCAACTACATGCAGAATTCTGCGTGGAAGAACAATGGATACAAAGGGCACCAAAGAACCTACAGTGGTGTCAACAATAGTCTTGGCCTCATCCCAGGAACTGAAAAGGTATTCTACAACTACAAGACCAAAATAAACGACCTTAGCTTCCAGACCCTTTTCAACCTTTCAAACATCAGGTTCCACAAAGCTGAGCCTAAGTTTGGTTTGTATGCAATTATAGGTGTTGGTGTTACATTCTACGAAACCAACATTGATGCACTCAATGCAAGCGGTCAAAAATACAATTTCAACTCTATCCCTAGCGGTACATGGGCCACGCGTGCTGACACAAAGAGTGCTGTTAAAGCTATTCTTGATGGAACATACGAGACAGCTGGTGATCAAAATACTTTAAACAACAGCAAATTGTTTGGACAAACTGCCAGGGCCAGTGCTACACTGGGTGTTGGTACCGCATTCAAGCTTTCCAAGCGTGTAAACCTTGCCATCGAAGAGAGGTTCTCTTTTGTTAAGGATGACCTTTTGGATGGTCAGCGTTGGGGTGCTACTCCAGTGGGTGATGCTACATTAACAACACACTTTGATACCTACAATTTCTTGTCTGTTGGATTGAACATCAACATTTTCTAAATTTCACTAACCCTCATCAAATTTTCCAAATATGAAACTGAATAAAATATTCTCGGTTCTGTTCTTGGGTTTATTCCTCCTTGCAGGATTGGATACCTTTGCACAGAAAAAATCTAAGTCTGTCGAGCCTCTTTACTGGAAGAATCCACTTGAATTTTCTTATGGTGAATTGAATTCTCCCAAGAGGATGAAAATGCCAAAGGTTGTTCTTGATGATGCTGATGGAGATGGCATTGCTGATCAATTCGATATGGAGCCTAACACACCTGCCGGTGCACCTGTTGATAGCCATGGTGTAAGCAAAGATACAGACGGAGATGGCGTTCCTGATTACAAAGACAAGCAATTGATTACTGCTACAGACTGTCAGCCAGTTGATGCAAATGGTGTTGGAAAATGCCCTGAGCCTCCTTGTTGCAAGAATATGGTTGTTACTGCTCCTCCAGTTGCGTGCAATATGGGTAATATACCAAGCGTAAGCTTCGCAAAAGCATCTTCAACCTTGTCTAAAGAAGCACAAAGTCTTTTGGCTTCTACAGCTGACAGGCTGAAAAACAACCCTGCTTGTAAAGTATTTATCACTGGATATGCAGAAGCTTCCAAAGCCAGCCAACAGCTGAGCTGGGACAGGGTTAATGCAATCATGTCTTACCTCACTGAAAAGCAAGGTATCGCTGCTGATCGTTTGATCAACAAGTACGGTCAGGCTGATGGCGATGTCAACACAATTGACTTCAGCGCAACCGGTGAAGTTATTGATGCTCCTAATACTGTACCTGCTCCTCATCCGAACCTTCGTTCAAAGAAGTAATTAGGTCTTAAAAGATAGTGGTGCCCTCCTGTGAAGGAGGGCACTTTTTTTATGACTTGTTTAACCAGGAGTATCTTTTAAAGAACTTAATTTAGTTTCTTCTCCTAAATGCTTAACTTTGTCATCCATTTATGAAGTTGAATAATATCCTGATTTTTGTGTTGATTCTTTCACTTGGCGCCTGTTCTAAATTTGGAAAGGTGCTGAAGAGCAAGGATTTTGAGTACAAGCTAAAAATGGCCAATACCTATTTCGAAAAAAAGGAATTTCGCCAGGCCCAGGTCTTGTACGAAGAACTTTTCCCCGTTTTCAAGGGTACTCCGCAGTTTGATGACCTGTATTATAATTATGCATTTTCTCATTACAACATGAGGGATTATGAAACTGCTGAAAACCTTTTCAAAGGATATCTGGAGGTTTTTGCCAACAGCAAAAGGGCTGAAGAGGTTGAATATATGCAGGCAAATTGCTATTTCAAGCAATCCCCAAAACCAGAGCTGGAGCAATCCAATACCATCAAAGCGATTGGTATGTTTCAGGTATT
>CANHSD010000089.1 GCA_947463105.1 Chitinophagaceae bacterium | reverse complement strand
CCAAGGCAGTTGATCAAGCAAGTATTGAATCAAGCTTCAAGCATGGGTTTTACGCCCATGTTTGCCCAGGAGTTTGAGTGGTTCAACTTTGAAGAAACACCACAATCAGCCAACGAAAAGGGATACAGGGATTTAACCCCATTGACACCCGGCATGTTTGGTTATTCAGTCTTGAGGTCTTCCCTTAAAAATCCATTTTTCTCCGATCTTTTTGACTTGCTCACCAAGTTTGACATACCGATTGAGGGATTGCACACCGAAACCGGACCAGGCACCTATGAAGCGGCCATCGCGCATTCAGGAATACTGGAAGCCGGAGACCGTGCAGTGCTGTTCAAAACTGCTGTGAAAGAGATTGCTTACAAACATGGTATCATGGCCACTTTCATGGCAAAAATCAATGAAAACCTTCCCGGATGTGGCGGACATGTGCACCAAAGCCTTTGGGACAAAGCCGCCAAGAAGAACATGTTTTTTGATGGCAAAGACAAAGACAAGCTGAGCGATACTGCCAAAAGCTATATTGCAGGGCAGCTGCATTGTCTGCCTTTTATACTTCCCATGTTTGCCCCTACCATAAACAGTTACAAAAGGCTGGTTGAAGGAGCATGGGCACCAACAACACTGACCTGGGGCATCGACAACCGAACTACTGCGCTGCGCATCTTGAACGGCAGCAACAACGCCTGCAGGATAGAAACGCGTGTGATTGGTTCAGACGTAAACCCCTACCTGGCCATGGCGGCTTGCCTTGCCGCAGGATTGTATGGCATCAGGAAGAAAATGAAACTGAAGCAACCAGTAACATTGGGCAACGGATACCGCGATTATTCCAACGGCATCCTGCCCCATACCTTGATTGATGCCACCGTTCAAATGAAAACATCCCCAATCGCAGAAGAACTTTTCGGAAAGGCTTTTGTTGATCATTTTGTACAAAGCCGTGAATGGGAATGGCGGCAACACCTGAAAGCCGTAACCGACTGGGAATACAAACGCTATTTTGAGATCATCTAAACCATGAACATGTTTGATAAAATATACCAATACAATTTTCCAACAACCATCAGGTTTGGAGCAGGGGCAGTCAATGAACTTCCCGATTATCTTGTCAAAAACAACCTGAAATCACCCTTGATTGTTACAGACCCTGTGGTGGCATCACTGGATTTTTTCAAGAAAATCGTCACAGACATCAAAAGCAAACATATCGCTGTTGATGTTTTTGCTGACATCCATAAAAACCCCGTAAAGTCTGATGTTTACAAAGGTGCAGATGCCTACGACCAATCAAAAAGTGATTGTATCATTGGCATAGGCGGTGGTGCTGCGATCGATGTGGCCAGGGCGATTGCCTTGAGGATCAATCACCGCGAAGACCTTTTTGTGTATGACGACCTGATTGGTGGAGATGTTTATGTAACCAATGAAGTTCCACACTTCATCACTATTCCAACCACCGCAGGCACCGGAAGCGAAGTAGGCAGATCCGCTATCATCGCAGACGATGAAACCCACCAGAAAAAAATATTGTTCTCGCCCAAATTGCTTGCAAAAATCATTTTTGCAGACCCCATGCTGACCATGGAACTGCCTCCAGCCGTAACAGCTGCAACCGGCATGGATGCGCTCACACACAACATGGAGGCCTATATTGCCAAAATGCCCCATCCGCTTTGCGAAGGCATTGCACTGGAGGGTATTTCCCTGATCAGCCAATCCATTGAAAGGGCCGTCAACAAACCAGATCTCGCATCCCGCAGCAACATGTTGATTGCATCACTCATGGGGGCTGTAGCATTTCAGAAAGGACTTGGCGTGGTGCATTCACTGGCCCATCCCCTTTCATCTTTGCTGGACACACACCATGGGCTTGCCAACGCCATCAATCTTCCCTACGGGATGGAATTCAACATTGAAGGTTCTGAAGAAAAATTCAGGAAAATAGCCAGAACACTGGAACTCAACAACGAAACTGGGCAGGGTGTGGTTGCCTATTTGCAGGAACTCAACAGCAAGATTGGCATACCGTCGCAACTGCGGTCAGTAGGCGTGAAAGAAGAACACCTGGATACGCTTGCTGATCTTGCCCTGGCAGATTTTGCGCATCCCAACAACCCGAAACCTGTCAGCAGGGAAGATTTCAGGAAACTCTACAGCAAAGCCCTGTAACATGAAAAAAAAAATTGGGCTGAGTTTTACTGCAACCAATTTCGCAAACTATTTGCAGTGGTTTGATGAACAAGACCTGGGCAACTCTTTTGAACTGGTAACGCTTTCGTTTGAAGAAAACAACACTGAGGACATGCTTCAGTGTGATGGCTTTATTCTCACGGGAGGGGTTGATGTTCATCCATCCAATTATAATGGTGATGAACAGTATCCAAATATGCCCAACACATTTCAACCGGAGCGAGACAGTTTTGAATCGAAGATCTACAGGCATGCAAAACAGCGAAAACTCCCTATCCTCGGTATTTGCAGAGGGCAACAACTTGTCAACATCCTGGAGGGTGGCAGGCTAATCCAGGACCTGGGAGCTTGGAAAAATCAAGTGCACAGGAAATTGGAAGTGGATAAAAAACATGCCATCACTATTGAAGCATCCTCCCTGCTCAACAGGATCAGCGGGGTGGAATCAGGAGAAGTGAACAGTGCTCACCACCAGTGCATCGACCCTTTACACCTCCCCTCATCTCTCAAGCCAGTAGCATTTGCTGATGATCAAACCATTGAAGCAGTTGAATACCGCGATCCCTCCGACAAAGGCTTTATGCTCTGCGTGCAATGGCATCCTGAGCGGATGGATAAAAAAGAAACCAATCCGCTTTCGATCAACATAAAAAAGGCATTCCTTGATGCCATCAACAACAGCGTAAAATGAAAATGAATATTGTTAATCCAGCAACAGGTGCAATCATTGCGGCAGTTCAGCAAGATGACCAATCCAGTCTTGAGAGCAAGCACAATAATTTAAAAGAAGGGCAAAAGGAATGGTCAGCAGTTCCCTTGCAAAAAAGGATAGAAATCCTACAAGCCTACAGCAAATTGCTGGCTGCCCATATTGAAACATTGGCAAAAACATTAACAGACGAAGTTGGCAAGCCTTTGCAACAGTCCAGAAATGAAATCAATGGTTCCATATCAAGGATAGAATGGCTGACCAACAATGCCAAGAAATACCTTGCAGAAGAAATCATGAATGCCTCCGCTGGAATGACTGAGCTGATCCGTTATGAGCCACTTGGTATTGTCTGCAACATATCAGCTTGGAACTACCCTTATCTGGTTGGCACCAATGTATTTGTTCCTGCACTGCTTGCTGGAAATGCTGTTTTTTACAAGCCGTCAGAATTTGCAAACCTCACAGGATTGCAGATTGAAAAGCTTTTAAAAGAAGCTGGCGTTCCGGAAAATGTATTTCAGGTGGCCATTGGTGGTGCCGCAACTGGGGAGATACTGTTGAGCCTTCCGCTTGATGGATATTTCTTCACCGGGTCTTACAAGACCGGCAAATACATCTATGAAAAAGTTGCGCCAAAAATGGTTCCCTGCCAGTGTGAACTTGGGGGGAAAGACCCGCTTTATGTAACTGATGATGTTGAAGATGTTGCTGCTGTTGCCTCAGGCACGGCTGATGGCGCTTTTTACAACAATGGGCAAAGTTGTTGTGCGGTGGAAAGGATTTATGTACATGAGAAAGTTTACGCAGCATATGTTGATGCTTTTGTCAAGGAAGTGCAGTCATGGAAAATAGGCAACCCTTTGGAAGACGGGGTTTATCTCGGCGCCATCAGCAGGCAATCCCAGCTTGAATTCCTGGAAAATCAGGTTGCAGATGCCATTGCCAAAGGAGCAACTTTACTGACCGGAGGAAAAAGAATTGAAGGCGATGGATATTTCTTTGAGCCCACTGTATTGACAAATGTCGATCACAGCATGTTGGTCATGCAGGAGGAATCTTTTGGCCCCATTATTGGCATCATGAAAGTAAGCAACGATGAAGAAGCCTTGCAAATGATGAACGACACATCCTATGGATTGACGGCTTCCGTTTACAGCACAAACAGGAAAAGGGCTGAGAAAATACTAGCTGCAACGGATGCTGGAACAGGATACTGGAATTGCTGCGACAGGGTCAGTGCAGCCCTGCCATGGAGTGGCAGAAAGCACTCAGGATTTGGCGCAACCCTCTCCCATGCAGGCATCAGGGCCTTTACCCAACCAAAGGCATTTCATTTGAGGGGATAACTCAAATATTGAAATACTCCTTAGCATTTTCATAGCAGATTTTCTTCAGCAGCTCGCCCATCCATTGTTCGTCATTGGGGACGATACCGTTGATCATGTCATTGGCCATCATGTTGCAAAGGATTCTACGGAAGTATTCATGGCGTGAAAAAGACAAAAGGCTTCTGCTATCCGTGATCATGCCAACGAAGGTTGAAAGCAGGCATACATCAGAGAGAATATCCAGGTGTTGTTCCATGCCATTTTTCTGGTCTAAAAACCACCAGGCCGGACCATATTGCACTTTCCCTTTCGTAGAGCCATCGTTAAAATTGCCACACATGGTAGCGAACAATGCATTGTCTGCAGGATTGAGGTTGTAGATGATTGTTTTCGAAAGTTTGTCTTCTGCATCAAGTGAATTCAGGAAAGCAGAAAGTCGCCCTGCCTGTGCATAATCACCGATGGAGTCGAAACCTGCATCAGCACCCAATTTCAACTTGAGCCTTGAATTGTTGTTCCTGATGGCTCCCAGGTGAAACTGTTGCACCCATCCACGGGCATGGTACATCTTGCAGAGCGATGTCAGGAGGTAAAAAACAAATGCGTCCGGATCTGAAAACACTGTTGCACCACCCGTTGCAAAAAACCGCTTTAATTCAATGCCCATATCAAAAGTAAAGGGATTGTTTTGGGGTAGCTGTGAGAGGCCGTGGTCAGCAACCTTGCAACCTGCCGCTGCAAAAAAATCAATCCTTGTTTCCAGGGCAGACAAAAGGGAATCCATATCAGTAATGGAAACTCCTGATGCAGATGAAAGCCTGGCGATATAGGCCAGGAAGTTTTCTCTATCATGAATGGCAAATGCCTTGTCTGGCCTGAATGAAGGGGCTACACCAACACTACAATCTTTATCAGCCCTGATGGCATGATGGTATTGAAGATCATCACAAGGGTCATCGGTTGAACAGAGGTAAACCACATTGTATTGCTCCAGGAATTTTCTTGCCGTATGTTCCTCTCCGGAAAGCAATTCATTGCATTGTTTGTAAATCCGGGAGGCCGAAGCAGGATTGAGGTATTCAGTTACCCCAAAAGAATTCTTCAATTCAAGGTAGGTCCAGTGAAACAATGGATTCCTCACCGTCTGGGGTACCGTTTCGGCCCAGGCCTGAAATTTCTCCTCATCTGTTGCATCACCTGTGATGAAACGCTCATTAACACCGGCTCCACGCATGGCACGCCATTTGTAATGGTCCTCACTCAACCAAATCCTGGTCATGTTCTCATATTTCCTGTTGGTCGCAATTTCAAATGGAGAAAGATGGGAGTGATAATCAATGATAGGCTGTTTTGCAGCAACATCGTGGAAGAGTTTTTCAGCAAGGGAGGATTGCAGCAAGAAATTCTCCTGGATAAAGCCATTGGTGGATAATGACATACGGTAGGTTTAGTAATTAAATTTCGCAATGGATTTTTACATTCAGCACATGAATGGAGAATTTATTTACGCAATGCTTTTCGCATTGTTGCATTCATCGAACAAGAACAGTGAATACAGAGACGTTTCTGTGCCCTTGGTGTGAGCTCAAGTAAAATGCAATGAAACCGGTCAAGAAAACATCACCCTAAGCTTAGATTGAATCCCTGATGGTGAGTTCATTCGGCAGCACAATGATATCATTCGCCGCTGCATAAGATTTTTTCTCAATCATCTTGATCAGCAGTCCTGCGGCCTCTTTTCCCATGTCAAATGCTGGCTGGGAAAGGGTTGAAAGCGATGGGTT
Source organism: Chitinophagaceae bacterium (assembly GCA_947463105.1). Lineage (GTDB taxonomy): Bacteria > Bacteroidota > Bacteroidia > Chitinophagales > Chitinophagaceae > Pollutibacter. The sequence continues at coordinate 4,846 of CANHSD010000089.1, read as the reverse complement.
CAACAAGGCAGCCGTGCGCAGATTGGTCATTCCAATCACTTTTACATCCTTGGGGATCGACAGCTTCAGGTCTTTGCAAACTTCATAACTGGTAATGGCATATTTTTCAATGGAGGCAAAAATGCCATCAGGCCGTTTTTTTTGAGAAAAAATTTTCCGCAGGATGGTATAATTCAACGCCATGTCGTCTGTACAATGGATAATCATCTCATCTGTAAAAACAATCCCATGTTTTTCCAGGGCATCCTGATAGCCCCTTCTTCTTTCCATTGATGTGAACATCGGCTCAGTGGTGGTAATCAATGCTGGCCTCTTGCTACCGGCTTTGATCAGCCTGGCAGTAGCATCAAAGGAACTTTCATAATTGTTGGCGATAACCTTCGGAAACTGCAGCAAATCGGGCACCCTGTCAAAAAAAACAATGGGCAGCCTTGTGGTTTCATAAAATTCCTGAAAATGAGCATACCCTTCCCGGCCAGTACAAACAGAAATGATCAGTCCGGAGATAAGCCCAGACTCAAGGTGCTCCAGTACCGCTTTTTCCCTCTCAAGATTTTCATGGGTGAGGTAAATGAATGTGTCGTAATGTTTAGACATGGTAACACTCTCAATTCCATCAACTGCCAAGGCAAAGAAATTATTAACAATATCAGGGATGATCACAGCAATTTGTTTCCCCTTTTTTTTACGGAGATTGCTGGCAAAAGGGTTGGGTTTGTACTTGTATTTTTTTGCCAGTTCAAGCACCCTTTTTTTGGTAGACGCACTGATTTCATGGCTGTCGCCAAGTGCTTTAGAAACGGTAGATACTGATAATCCCAGCTCTTTTGCCAGCTGGATCATGCTTATTCCATTCATCTTAACCCAATTTCCATCCTTCCCTGAAGTTTGGCGCCAAGAGGGCGTTGGCCTCTTTATCGTTTTTGAATTTTTCTTTGTCGGGATTCCATTCTAGCGGACGGCGCAAGGCATAAGCGATATTGGCCACGTTGCAAACAGAACTTGTTCGATGACCAATCTCCACATCACAAACAGGCTTTTTACCTGTTTTGATGCAGTCAAGCCAATCGAGGTAATGGTCGTTGGACTCATACAGCCTGGTTTCATTGGGCTGAATGGTAGCCGAAACGATGTTGGCTGGGTCACTGTCAAGAATCGACCTGCTTACGTCCAAACGGCCTTTCTCACCAATGAAGCGCACGGTATTGCTCCTGCCAAAATCCTGATGTTTCATGACAATGCCATTCTCATAGACCATCTGCAGACCTCTCTTGGCAGTTCCTTCTGAAGGGATAAACTTGACAGGGCCGCTTTCGTCCATACCCAAAGCCCATTGGGCGATGTCGAACATATGAGCACCCCAGTCTGAAACCATCCCGCCTCCGTATTCCTTGTAATTTCTCCAATTGGGGAAGATATCCTCTTCTACAGGTGGGGCGAGCACAGGGCTGAATTCACGGAACTGGGCAGGCCCAATCCACTGATCCCAATTCAAGCCAGCTCTTACGGGTTTAGCAGGAAGGTCGCATGGGATGGGAGGATCGCCAACTGCTACCAATACTTCAGTTATGTTTCCCAAATATCCGTTTCTGACCAGTTCACAAGCATGCCTGAAATTTTTCCAGGAACGCTGCATGCTGCCTGTCTGGAATACAATCTTGTTTTTTCTTGCAGCATCAACCATGGCCCTTCCCTCTTCAACGCTGTGCGCAAGGGGCTTTTCACAGTAGACATGTTTGCCTGCATTAGAAGCTTGAATGGCTTGAACAGCATGCCAGTGGTCTGGGGTTGAAATAACCACTGCGTCAATATCTTTTCTGCCTAAAATTTCCTTGTAGTCTTCGTAAGCAGTAAATCCCTTGTAATCCCGGCCCTTGCCATCTTTTCTGGCATTGGTGTAATATTTTTCCAGAAGGGATTGGAAATAATTGAGTTTGAGCGCGTCAACGTCAGCACCCGCAACAATATTGGCCTTTTCCTTAAAACTATTCTGCAGGCCGCGGGATTGTTTTCCTGTTCCAATGAATCCAAGGTTGATCATATCGCTCGGTGCGGTAAAGCCAGGGCCTCCAATCACAAATCTTGGAACGATAGAAAAGGCCAATGCTGCACCAGTGGTTTGTTTGATAAAATTCCTGCGTTGATTCGAACTCATAAATAGAAGTTTTTTTTCATCTGGGTCAATGACCCGGAATTGTTAAAAGGCACAATGTTGATGAATACTGTGTCAAGTTAGTTAAAATAACAGGACTGCAGGGCCAAAAACTTCTTTTTTCCTATAACGTTTTCGTAAAAGCAATGGTAGGACAAGTATGATTTTTGTGTAAATTACCGTCTATTAAACGATCAACGAAACAGCCCCACATGAAGTATCTTATTTTAGTCCCATTACTAGCCGTGTTTTCAACATTCAACCTGAAGGCACAAAGCAAAAAAAACAACAAAAACGTTTCCTTACTGGTATACACCAAAAATGGGAAAGGTTTTATCCACGACAACATCCCCTCAGCGGTAGAGGCACTGAAAGGAATTGCCAAGGAGGAGAACTGGAAAATTACAGTGAGCGACGATCCAACCAATTTTACTGAAGAAAACCTGAAGCAATTTACCCTCCTTGTTTTCCCCAGCACCAACAATGATGTATTTGATACAGATGCGCAACGCCTTGCCTTCAGGCGCTACATAGAAGCAGGTGGCGGTTTCGTGGGATTGCATTCTGTAACAGGCACTGAGCGCAATTGGAAATGGTTCAAAATGATGTTAGGATGTACTTTTGCCTGGCATGCAAAGTTTCAGAAATTCACTGTAAGAAAAACTGACCCCAACCATCCATCAATGAACGGCGTTCCATTGATCTGGGAAAGAGAGGATGAATTGTATTTTGGCAAGGAACTCTACCCAGTTACCAATGTGCTGATGTCTCATCAGTTTACAACGCTTGACCAATCTCAGAAAGACATGATCGCCAAAAATGCAGGAACATATGCCGAGTATTACCCCGCCGTATGGTACAATGATTTCCAAGGTGGCCATGTTTGGGTAAGCACCCTGGGGCACAGCAAAGAAACCTATGCTGACCCTGTTTACAAAAACCACCTTTTGCAGGGGCTTAAATACATTATTTCATTGCACAAGGGCATTGATTATTCAAAAGCCTATGCAACCAACAGAGACGAAGAAATTAAAAAATAAGAACATGCCTGACAACAAAGGATTTAACAGAAGGGATTTCATGAAATCCACCGTCAAAACTGGCGTCGCTACCGGGATTGTCTCTCTTGGATTTCCTACCATCGTACCCGCCCATGTGATGGGCAAAGATGCCCCAAGCAACAAAATCAATATCGGTGCCATTGGGGTGGGAAGGATTTCCAGAGACCATGACATGGCAGAAACACTCAAATACGACCATGCAAGAATCATGGCTGTATGCGATGTCGATTCCAAGCGACTGGCTGAAGGAAAACAATATGTAAACGACTACTATACCAAAAAAACAGGTAAGGCCTATGACGGGGTCACCATGTATGGAGATCATCAGGAAATGCTGCTCAACAAGGATATTGATGCCGTCTTGATCAGTACCCCTGACCATTCCCATGCGTTTTTGGGGATTCATGCAGTAGAGGCAGGAAAAGATGTGTACTTGCAAAAACCTGCATCCCTGACCATTGCTGAAGGTAGGGCCTTGAGCAATGCCGTACACAGGAACGGAAAAATCCTTCAAATCGGCAGTCAGCAAAGATCATCCCCCCAATTCCGATACGCTGCTGAACTGGTAAGGAACGGACGCATTGGTGAGCTGAAAGAAGTATACATTGGATTGCCCAGCGATCCTGGAGGAGAGGTAGAGCCTGAAATGCCCATCCCCAAAACATTGAATTATGACGCATGGTTGGGCTCAACCCCCTATGTTTACTATACAGAAAAACGCGTGCACCCACAAAACGACTACAGCAGACCAGGTTGGCTTCGTTGTGAGCAGTTTGGAGCAGGAATGATCACGGGTTGGGGCACCCACCATGTAGACATAGCCCATTGGGGAATGGATACCGAATATACCGGCCCCGTTGAGGTTTGGGGGAAGGCAGATTTCCCCAAATCAGGCCTTTGGAATGTGCACGGATCCTTCACCACCTATGGCAAATATGCCAATGGTGTTAAAATGACCATCAGCACAGAATTGCCCAATGGCGTGAAATTTGTTGGATCAGAGGGCTGGATCTTTGTTACCCGTGGTAATTACAAGGCAAGTGCCAACGAACCTGCAGTGCCCAATCAAAAAGCACTTTCTGCCAGCAATCCTAAAATCATCGAATCGGTGATTGGCGCCAATGAAATCAATCTCTACCGTAGCGATGAGCACCATGGAAACTGGCTGGATTGCATTACCACCAGAAAACAACCCATCACACCTGTGGAGGTTGGTCATCGCGGATGCTCTACCTGTCTGATCCATCATATTGCCATGCGCCTGCCAAGGCCACTGCAGTGGGATCCTTTGAACGAGCGCTTCATCAACGATGACGAGGCCAATGCCTTGCTCAACAGACAACATCGATTCCCCTATTTGGTAAAAGGACTATCATAATTCACACATGAAACTCAATTATTTTTCATTTTTACTCCTGGCTTGTCCATTGATGATGAAGGCACAGAACATCAAACTGATTACGCTTGATCCCGGACATTTTCATGCAGCATTGATACAAAAGTCGATGTATCCACAGGTTGACCCGTCGGTGCATGTTTATGCTGAAGATGGCAGGGACCTCAAGTTGCACCTTGAAAGGATTGATGGTTATAACAAAAGGACAGCCGAGCCCACTGCCTGGAAAGAAAATGT
>CANHSD010000088.1 GCA_947463105.1 Chitinophagaceae bacterium | reverse complement strand
TGATTCGGCCAACGAAAGGAAGCATCAACATCTTTGGCATGTCTATCGAAAAAGACCGGGAGAAGATTTTACAACAGGTGGGTGCTGTAGTGGAAAAGCCAGATCTCTATCGCTACATGACAGGGTATGAAAACCTGAATGTTTTTGCCAGGCTCAGCAACAAGCACATCAGCAAAGCCGAGGTAATGAAATGCCTGGAACTGGTAGGGCTGGAAGAAAGGGCCAAAGACCCCGTGAGGGTATACTCGCAGGGCATGAAGCAGAGGCTGGGCATAGCGGTTGCCCTCGTGCACAACCCATCGCTCATCATCCTTGATGAGCCGACCAATGGCTTGGACCCTCAGGGGATAGCAGACATCAGGAACCTGATCCTGATGCTGAGCAAGGAACAGAAAAAAACGGTGCTGGTTTCTTCCCATCTCTTGTCTGAGATTGAGCAAGTGGCAGACAGCATGGTCATCATCAACAAGGGGAAAAAACTGGTGGAAGGCAGGGTGAACGAATTATTGAATCCTGATAAGGTGCAGTTGGAAATCATTACAGACAACAACCCATTGGTCAAAGATTTGCTGGCAAATTCAGGATGGGCTAAATGCCTGAGAAATTCTCCTGATCAAAAGGTGCTGGTTGACACCACCGCTGATGTCGTTCCTTTGCTGGCCAAATACCTGGTTGAGCATCAAATTGGTATCTCCAGCCTCCGATCCATGAATTCTTTGGAAGCTTATTTTCTTTCTTTAACATCCGGCAATGAGGTTGAGTAGTATCGTCTATATTGAGTTGTACAAGATATTCCGCAAACCGCGGACCTATATCGCTTTTGGTGCCATAGCAGCCATTGTCGGGTTGATTCAGCTGGGGTTCTATGCAGATGGCGAGAGCTACATGAAATTTGGGATGCAGTCCCTGTCTGATTCCTTTGATGTGAATGGGAACATCATGAATGGGTATCTGATGGCCTTTATTATCTTGCAAACCTTGCTGGTTCATGTGCCGCTATTGATTGCATTGGTAGCCGGAGACATGATCTCTGGTGAGGCAAACCAGGGCACCCTGAGGTTGTTGCTGACGAAGCCGGTGAGCCGGGCCAACCTGATCATTGGGAAATTTATCGCTTCATCTATCTATACGATTGTATTGTTGTTCTGGATGGCAGTATGGGCCCTTGGCATATCCATTTTGATTTTTGGTGCCGATGACTTGTTGATTATGAAAAGTGACATGGTTACCCAAATCCTAGGTTCGGATGTGATGTGGCGTTATGTTGCAGCTTTTGGCTTTGCGGCACTCGCCATGTTGACCGTATCTGCAATCAGTTTTTTCCTGAGCCTTTTTGCTGAAAATTCTATCGGCCCTATCATGGCCACAATGAGCATCATCATTGTATTTACCATTCTCAACACGATGGATTTACCCATTTTTAACATGGTCAAGCCCTACCTGTTTACCAGCCACATGCTTGGCTGGAAAGGTTTTTTTGATGTGACGGTAAATGAGAACAACGAGCAAATCATAGGATCCATTGAGAACCTTCCTGCCGTGCTATTGTCAGCAGGGGTATTGTTTTTGCATATTATTGGGTTTCTTTTTGCGTCCATCTTGGTTTTCAGGCGCAAGGATATCTTGTCCTGAATGAATGTCTTGGCTTTTCATTGCAGCGTTGAATGAAAAAGGGTAAAATAAATTGCTTATTTTCATTTTGTAAAACGCTCCACATGAAAAAAAGCATCTTTTTCTTTTCTCTTCTGCTCTCTGCATCAATCACCATGGCAGATATTCGCCTCCCGGCAATCATTGGCTCACACATGGTCTTGCAACAAAAATCTACCGTCAAACTATGGGGCTGGTCAGGACCCGCCGAAAATATCACGATCAAAGTGGGATGGGATACCACTACTTACAAGGTTGTGGCCAGTCGCGGAGCAAGGTGGGTGGCTGAGGTCAAAACACCTGCAGCAGGAGGGCCTTATACCATCACCATCAAAGGACGCAATGAGATACAGCTGGAGGATGTGATGATAGGTGAAGTATGGGTATGTGGAGGACAAAGTAACATGGAGTGGTCTGCTGATCAGGGGTTGAAACAGGCAAAAGAAGAATCTCCCAATGCAACCAATCAGAAAATCCGTTTTTTCTATGTGCCCAAATCCACTTCTCCCACTCCGCAGGATGATGTGAATGCCAGGTGGATTGTTTGCAATCCGCAAGACATGCTTCATTTCAGTACCATTGGGTATTTTTTTGGAAAACAGGTCAATGCCAGTACAGGCTTTCCTGTAGGCCTGATCAACAGCAACTGGGGTGGAACACCAGCAGAAGTTTGGACGCCCGAAGAGATCATCACCCATGATCCGGACCTCTTGCATGCTGCTGAAAAATTGACTCCAGCAGCCTGGTGGCCGCACGTCAGGGGAGAAGCCTACAATGCCATGATCTACCCGTTGACGCAATTTTCCATTGCTGGCGCCATCTGGTATCAGGGGGAAAGCAATGTGGGTTCACACTATATGTACAAGCGCCTTTTCACTAGTATGATCGATAGCTGGAGAAAGGCCTGGGGTAAAACCTTTCCTTTTTATTTTGTGCAGATCGCGCCCTATACTTATGGCGATACCCATATCAATGGAGCCTTTCTTCGTGAAGCGCAAACAGCATCTGCAGCACATCCCAAGACCGGCATGGTGGTAATCAGCGATTTGGTAGACGATGTGAAAAACATTCATCCCAACCTCAAAAAAGAAGTTGCTACAAGGCTTTCCAACTATGCACTTGCTGAAACCTATGGGGTTCAGGGATTAAACTACAAGAGCCCAACCTATGCTGCACATGCTGTTGAAAAAGGAAGCATCAGGATTCAGTTCAAGGATGTACCCACAACACTGATGAGCAAAGGAGGAGAATTGACTGACTTTTTCATTGCAGGAGCAGATGGTGTCTTTGTTCCTGCAAAAGCAACAATCGATGGGAAAACTGTTGTGGTCTCAGCCAAGACGGTGAAAGATCCAGCGCATGTAAGGTTTGGATTCACCAATCCAGCCATGCCCAATTTGTTCTCAGCAGAAGGGTTACCGGTCAATTTATTTAGAACGGATAAATAAAAAGAAAGGAGGGTTAACCCCTCCTTTCTTTTTATAATTGAACATGGTTACTTGATCAATAATACCTGGTCACGCCTGGAACGGCAATCTTGTATTTGCCATCAGCATCAGGAAGTGATTTTGGCAGGGTATCCCAGGTATAGGCAGCCGGCTGAAGGTTCAAGCCACAGTTGAGGGCCTTGTCCCATTCCACAACCTGTCCACTGTAGGTGGCCATTCGGCCGAGGATGGAAGTCATGGTGCTTTTTGCTCCATTCTCCGCGTCAGCGAACTTGTATTCTCCTTTGGCAATTGCCGCAAAAAGTTCTACATGCTCATTTTGGTATCCGTTGTTTTCTGATTTCTTGTCGAACTGGTACATCACATTGCCCTGGTGGTCCCTGATGTTGGCAGCGCCACAGTAGATTTTACCTTTTGTTCCGATAAAGAGTTCATCCACTTTTGCTGAAGTCTTGGGGATATGACGGCACTGGCTGTTGAGGATGGATCCGTCGGCATAAGTGAATTCCACAAAGTGATGATCAAAGATTTCACCATGGTCTTTTCCTTTTCTGACTTCCCTTCCTCCCATTCCCTGTGCTTTCACGGGATAGCTGCCTTTGAACCAGTTGATGACATCAAGGTTGTGGATATGCTGTTCGGTGATATGATCGCCACAAAGCCAGTTGAAATAATACCAGTTGCGCATCTGGTATTCCATTTCAGTTTGGCCAGCTGTTCTTGGTTTAACCCAAACACCATCATTGTTCCACCAGGCCTGGGCTGAAGTGATATCGCCGATCATGTCCTTGCGTTTGAACAACTCACGGTAAGAGTTTTGGTAGTGGCGCTGAAGGCCTACGACTACATTGAGTTTTTTTGTTTTTGCTTCTGCAGCAGCAACCAATACACGCTTGACACCTTCTGGATCAGTGGCTACTGGCTTTTCCATGAAGATGTGTTTTCCTTGCTTCACTGCTTCCTCGAAATGAATGGGCCTAAAGCCGGGAGGTGTTGTCAGGATCACCACATCAGCGAGGGCAATGGCATTTTTATAACCATCAAATCCAACAAATTTTCTTTCTTCCGGTACATCAATCAATTTTTTGATGTCGCCAGCAATACCTGCTTCTGTAAGGTCGCCGGTGATGCTTTTATAGGCATCCTCCAGCCTGTCGCGAAAGGCATCCGCCATAGCAACCAGTTTGACATTTTGTTTGCTGAGCAGTGCTTGAACTGCAGCACCCGTACCACGTCCGCCGCAACCAATCAAGGCAACCTTGATTTCATCGCTTGCGCCAGAATGAAAATTTGCATTGGTAATCAATGGCGCAGCAAGTACCCCTCCTGAAATGATTCCGGTCTGTTTTACAAAGTCTCTGCGACTCTTGCCGGAAAATGGCATGTTGTTTTGCATCGTTGTTGTTTTAAGATGTTATTTACCGAGATACAATTTATAAAATTTTTCGGCTTCTTCCGCAGTTGGTTGCTTAACTGGGCGAACAATTCTGAAACCTGCAAACATTCCGTCTGTGAGCCACCACCTGCTTTTGGGAATTTGGGGATCGCGCTGGTTCCAAAAGGGTTCAGAAAACTTGCGTGTATATACCCTCAGATCAGTGGCTATGTCCAGATAGGAACCGCCCCTGATGCTTCTTGGATACCTTGCAGCAGGTGGATTGGTGGGATCCAACTGGCCATCCGTAATCTGCTTCAAATAATCAGGTGCGTATTGATCCATGGTCCACTCGGCAACATTTCCCAGCATGTCGTACAATCCCCAGGCATTGGGTTTCTTGGTTCCCACCCGCTGGTATTTTTCTTTGCTGTTGGCCTTGTACCAGGCATATTGACCCAATTGGGCAGGATCATTTCCAAAAAAATAATTGGTCTTGCTACCCGCCCTGCAAGCATACTCCCATTCTGCTTCAGTGGGTAACCGGTAGAAAACGCCCGTGTTTTGGTACATCCACCTGCAGAACATCATGGCCGCATCCACACTCATGCTGTTGACCGGAAATCCACCTCCTTTTCCCATGTCCCAACTCAGGTCTATGTACTGTGCAGTGGGCCTTGTGACCGCATCCACCTTTGAGCCTTGTGAAGTATTTTCATCCTTGAAAAACACATCGAACTGGTCGTGGGTAATTTCACATGCGCCCATCCAAAATGCGGAAATCTTGACTGTTTTGGCAGGTTTTTCATTGGGCTTGGTGGAGCTGTTGCTTCCCATCAAGAAAGTTCCTTCGGGGATGGAAACCATTTTGATTTTAAACTCCGATAGCGGCATGTTGATTTCTTCTGTTTTGGAAACATTGGTTTGCGAAAAACCAGCTTCCGTTGATATCCATTGCAGAAAGCAGAGCGCTACAATAATTTTTTTCAATGCATTCGATTTGATGCAATTTTAACTAAATTGTTCCTAGTTTTCATTTTTCAAACGATTAAATTTCTTTTCATATGGAACGCAGAGGATTTCTCAAAAGATCATCCATGGCAGGAGCCGCATTAATACCGGGGTTGGCCGCTTTTTCAGCCTATCAGCCTGAAAAAGAACCAGGAAAAACATTCAACCTTAACTATGGATTTCATGATGGGATGTTTGCTGCTCATGCAGGAAAAGATTTTATCGACCAGATCAAATGGGCACATGATCAGGGTTTCAGGTCAATTGAAGACAATGGCATGATGAACCGTACACCTGAAATGCAGTCCAAGATTGGTGATACCCTTGCCAAACTCGGCATGCAAATGGGGGTGTTTGTGATTACCACTGATGGTTGGCATTGGAAGATGAGCCTTGCCACCGGAAAGCAGGAGTTCAAGGACCTGATCATCCGTGATTGCAATACTGCTGTTGAAGTAGCAAAGCGCTGCAATGCCAAACACATGACCGTAGTGCCCGGAAATTTTGACCGCAGTTTGCCTATGGATATTCAAACTGCCAATGTCATTGAAGCGTTAAGGGGCGGTGCCGGAGTCCTTGAAAAACATGGACTGGTAATGGTGCTGGAGCCGTTGAGTGATAATCCAGATCTCTTCTTGCGCTATTCCACCCAAACCTATATGATTTGCAAGGCGGTAAACAGCCCATCCTGCAAGATCCTTTTCGATATGTACCATATGCAGCGCAATGAAGGAAACATCATTGCCAACATCAACCGTACCTGGGAAGAGATTGGCTATTTCCAGATTGGGGACAATCCTGGCAGAAAGGAACCCACCACCGGGGAAATGAACTACAAGAATATTTTCAAGCATATTTACAACAAAGGGTATCGTGGTGTGATGGGAATGGAACATGGAAATTCAAAACCCGGCACAGACGGGGAGTTGGCCCTGATCAAGGCCTACAGGGAATCTGACTCCTTTCTTTAGCATTGGCGCTGAACATTTAAGCAGGGCAGTTGTTTTAAAGCCATGAAGAAGTTTTTGTTGTTCTTGATTGGTGTGTTTTCTGTTGGATTGTTATTTTCTCAATCTGCTGAAGAGATGGCTTCCAAGCTCAAGTCAAAGCTCTTGTCTGTAAAGGATTATGAGGCAAAAGGGATGCTGAAAACAGATGTGGCTTTTCTTAAATTACCCATTTCTGCAGTGCGTATTTTCTATAAATTCCCTGATCTTTTCAGGATCAAAAAAGATGGGGGTATTTCAGTACTGCCCAAAGGGGGTATCCGCATCAACATGAATTCTTTGATCACCGAAGGCAACTATACTTCACTTTCCGCTGGTCGTATTGTGTGGAAGGGTGCTGATCTTGCTGTTTTGAAACTGATCCCCAATGGTGAATCTTCTGACATCGTATTGACTACCCTTTATGTTGATGACAAAGCCATGTTGATCAGGAGAGCGATTACCACAACCAAAGATAATGGTACCTATGAAATGGAAATGGAATATGGAAAATACGCCAAGTGGGGTTTGCCAGACAAGGCCATCATGATTTTCAATACAAAGGATTACAAACTGCCCAAAGGAATAACCTTCGAATATGATGCAAGTATCTCCCGGAAATCAAAAGAAAAGAAGCCGTTGAGCAAGCAGGGTAGGATTGAAATTTCTTATGCTTCTTACGAAATCAATAAAGGATTGGCCGCTGATATTTTCGGCACCAAATAAAGCTATTCGTCAATTTTTTCGTCCTCTGCATTGGCCATTACCCTTGCAGAAATTTTTCGCAGTGGATTTTTTCTCATTTCTGCATAGCCCATTCTCGTATCAAAAATGTCAACTGCTGCGAACACTGCTGCCCTGAAGGAGGATTCATCGGCAATGTTTTTTCCTGCAATATCAAAGGCCGTTCCATGATCTGGGGATGTTCTGATGACTTGTAGGCCAGCCGTGAAATTGGTTCCTTCACCCAGCGCAAGCGACTTGAAAGGAATCAGCCCCTGGTCGTGGTACATGGCCAGCACTGCATCAAATTTTTCATGGCTTCCCCTGGCAAAAAATGCATCTGCACTGTATGGGCCCATGACGATACAATCATTTTTCTTTGCCTCCAATACAGCTGGGCGAATGATTTCTTTCTCCTCTCTTCCCACCAATCCTTCATCGCCCGCATGGGGGTTAAGGCCCAGGACGGCAATCTTTGGCCTGTCGATGCCAAAGTCTTTTTTGAGGCTGGCTTTGAGCAGGTTGATTTTTTTGATGATCTGTTCTTTGGTAATGTTTTTGGCGACATCACCGATGGCTACATGTTCGGTCAGCAAGGCCACCCGCATGTTCTCCGCCACCATCAGCATCAGCACTTCATCTGCCTTGAACACTTCCTTGAGATAAGGCGTATGCCCCGTGAAATTGAACTCACTGCTCTGCATGGCATATTTGTGCAAGGGCGCTGTAACCAAAGCATCAATTGCATTTTCTTTCAGCGCCTTCACTGCTGCCTGCAGTGATTTCACGCCATACAGGCCACCTGTATCGGTCATTTGACCTGGTTGTATGTCCACATCCTCTTCCCAAACGGAGAATACATTGAGTTGTTTGGGGTTTGCCTTGGCGATCTCTTTGATGTTGTTGTAACTGATGTTCAATTCTGGCATCAGTTTTCTGTAGAAGTTGAGTACTTTGTTGTTTCCAAAAACTACTGGGGTACAGAATTCAAGGATGCGTCCGTCTGAAAAGGTATTCAGAATCAGCTCGATTCCTATCCCATTCAGGTCTCCAATTGAAATTCCAATTACCGGTCTTTTTTGAGCACTCATCTCTTCTGCTTTCATTTGAACTGTAAAGGTACAAGGAAAACGGGGATCTTTGTCTTAATTTTGGCGCAATGTACACCCTCAAGAAATCGCTAGGACAACACTTTTTGAAAGATGAAACGGTATGTATACGCATCATTGAGGCCCTCAATGCACACCAATACAACCAGTTGCTGGAAGTGGGGCCGGGTGGTGGGGCACTGACCAAGTACCTGAAAGGGTTGGAGGGCGTAGACCTCAAGTTGGTGGAAATTGATGCAGAGAAGGTGGCATTTCTGCTCAAAGCCTATCCTCATGTGCGGGGCAAGATCATCGAAGCAGATATTCTTGAGGTTGATGCGCCCTTCAGCGGACGCTTTACCCTGATCGGGAACTTCCCTTACAATATTTCCACACAGATTGTTTTCAAGGTGATTGAATGGAGGGAGCAGGTGGAGACCATGATTGGTATGTTCCAGAAGGAAGTTGCCGTCAGGATCTGTTCGGGTCCGGGATCAAAAGAGTATGGCATTCTGAGTGTCATTTCCCAGGCCTATTACAAAACATCATACCTCTTTGATGTGGATGAAAACTGTTTCAATCCACCCCCTAAAGTAAAAAGTGGCGTCATCATGTTTGTGGATGCTGGTAATCCTTTTGGGATCATCAACCACAAGAAGTTCATGCTGCTGGTGAAGCTGGCATTTGGTCAAAGAAGAAAGCAGTTGAGGAATCCTTTGAAGCCCTATTTTAAAAAGGAAGACCTGTTGGATCCCATTTTTACAAAACGTGCAGAACAGCTGTCTGTGCTCGATTTTGTCGAACTACTAAACAAGATGAATTGATGCCTAAAGTGATGATCACTGCCCCTGCCCATCCCTGTCTCAAAGAAGGGCTGGAGCAAAGGGGGTACCTGGTGGATACCCTGGAAAAAATCAGCCGTCAGGAATTGAAAGAAATGATTCCTGCCTATGAGGGATTGATTGTGGCCAGCAGGATCCAAATTGACAAGGAAATCCTGGCAGCCGCCCAATCCTTGAAATGGATAGGGAGATTGGGAAGTGGCATGGAAATCATCGATGTTGAGCAGGCCACTGCACAGCAGATCATTTGCATGAGCAGCCCGGATGGCAACTGTGCATCTGTTGGTGAACATTGTCTTGGTCTGTTGCTTTCCCTCCTGCACAACATCAGCAGCTCCAGGGATGAGGTGAGGGAAGGAAAATGGCTGCGTGAGGCCAACAGGGGATTTGAGCTGGGAGGAAAAACAGTTGGGATCATTGGTTTGGGGCATACGGGATCGGCCTTTGCGCATTTGCTTGCACCCTTTGGTGTGACAGTGCTTGCGCACGACAAGTACAAGACAGGTTTCAGTGGTGGCCATATTATTGAATCTGCACTTGAAGCCATCCATGAATCGGCTGATGTGATCAGCTTCCACCTGCCCTTAAATGCGGAAACGCAGCATTATGCCAATGAGCAGTTTTTCTCATCTCTTAAAAAAAGACCTTATTTTCTAAATGCCAGCAGGGGTGGGGTGGTAGATACAGCCGCCCTGATCACTGCATTAGACCAAGGCCTGGTTGCTGCCGCAGGCTTGGATGTGCTTGAAAATGAGGATTTTGCAAGCTATTCAGCCCATGAAAACGAAATGTTGCAACAACTGTTGAGGCACAGGAATGTGATTGTTACCCCACACATTGCGGGCTCCAGCCATGAGTCGTTGGCCAAATTGGCGCAAAGCCTGCTCAAAAAGCTGGATTTGTTGCCCTGGCCTTGATTTACAAAAATTATTTACCTTTGCAATGCAGCAACGCTTCAGCACCAACTGAGGCGTTGCTCATTTTTTTTCAAACCGACCAATTGAAAGATGTCCATATGAGCATAATGTACGTAACCAAAGAGACCCTTGAGCAAATGAAGGTTGAACTGCAACACCTCAAAAGTGTTGAACGACCGGCCGCTTCCCGCGCTATTGCAGAGGCAAGGGAAAAAGGTGATCTCAAGGAAAATGCAGAATACGACGCTGCAAAAGAAGCACAGGGTTTGCTTGAAGCCAAGATCAACCGCATGGAAACAGAATTGGCCAGTGCCCGCATCCTTGATGCATCTACGATAGACACCAGCAAGGTGTCCATCCTGACCAAGGTTACCATCACCAACAAGGCTACCCAAAAATCGGTTACCTATCAGATTGTATCTGAAAAGGAAGCGGATTTGAAAATGCAGAAAATATCCGTTACTTCTCCCATTGGCAAAGGGTTGCTTGGGAAAAAAGTGGGTGAAGAGGCTGAAATTATTGCACCCAATGGCAAGGTGGTATTTACCATTGATCATATTGCGATCTGATAACCATGGCAACCATTTTTTCAAAAATCATTGCAGGTGAAATTCCTTCTTTCAAAATTGCCGAGAATGATCAATTCTATGCTTTTTTGGATGTTTTTCCACTTGTGCCCGGCCATACACTCGTGGTTCCGAAAAAGGAGACAGACAATTTGTTTGACCTTGATGCGAATGATCTCGGCGCAGTTTTACAATTTGCCCAACCCATTGCCAAAGCCATCGAAAAAGCGTTTCCTTGCCAGCGCTGTGGAATGGCGGTGGTTGGATTGGAAGTGCCGCATGCCCATGTACATTTGGTGCCC
>CANHSD010000087.1 GCA_947463105.1 Chitinophagaceae bacterium | reverse complement strand
TAGGTTTCGAGGTCAACCGATGGAACAGCAGGAAGCTCGGGGGATTTGGCCAGTTTTTTTTGAGCGGAAAGATCCGATACAAACAGAACCAAAAAGGAAAAAATAAAAACCAGTTTTTTCTTGGTGCGCAGCATGTAAACCATAGAGAAATGTTTATGCCGCTAAGGTAAGCAATTCGCTTTGACGATTTCCCGTTTAACCAATTGGAAGGTTCTGTAAACCCCCTAATTTCTTTTGAATTCTAGTCCGCGCAACTTCAAATCCTTCCCATTGAGCGGAAATACATTGTTTTCAGTTGCCCACCGGTTCCAGGCCGCCTCCAGTTCCTTTACTTTATCTGGATACTTGAGGGCAAGGTTTGTCCGTTCTGTTTTGTCTGTCTTTAGATCATACAATTCCCAAGTTCCTATGTATGGGCGCTCCTCAGTACTCATGGAGACCAGTTTCCAGTCATTCAAACGAATGGCCCTGTTGGCCTGGTGTTCCCAATACAATGTACGGTTTGGAAGTTTTTCACCTTTGAAAACAGAGACCAGACTGACCCCATTCAATGGTTTTGTTGGCTGTTTGTTGAATATTGTTGGATACGCTAAACCAGCGGCATCAAGGAATGTTGGCATCAAATCAATGATATGGGCTGGAGCATTTTCAACGATAGTTCCCTGCTTGGCCGTATGGCCTGGCCAGCTAATGATGAATGGCGTATGGATTCCTCCTTCATGCAACCTTGTCTTGAATAGCCTGAAAGGTGTATTGCTCAGGTTGGCCCAATTTCCCCGATAGCTCTCATAGCTTGAATCAGTTCCAAGTGTCGACAAAGCGGTATCCATGGTACTCAAAAATTCAGCACACCCTCCATTGTCTGCCATGAAAACAACCATGGTATTTTCAGAAAAACCATTCTTTTTCAAGGCCTGCATGATTCGTCCTATCCCTTGATCCATGCAGTCAATCTGGGCGGCGTAAATGGCCATGCGCTTTACCCAAATGGCCCGCTCTTGCTTGGGAATATCTTTCCATGCAGGAATGGTATCGTGTCGATCACTCATCCGGTAAGATTTGTCAATAACACCCAACTTCAGTTGCTTTTTGTACCGATCAGCCCTCAATGCATCCCAACCTTTTTCGTACAACTGCATGTACTTTTGAATGTCTTGTTCTTTTGCATGAAGGGGCCAATGGGGAGCTGTAAAAGCAACGTATAAAAAAAACGGAATCCCCTGCCGTTTCACAGCATGATCATTGATGAAAACTGTAGCAGAATCAGCAATTGCATCAGTAAGGTAAAAATCTTTTTTGGGCTTAACCGGAGTATTGCCAGATGTCAGAGACTTTGGTGTATAAAAACTACCCGACCCGATCAGCGTTCCAAAATACCGATCAAATCCACGCTGCATTGGCCAATTGTCTTGTGGCCCTTTGGGCTTTGTTTCAGTCGCAACATGCCATTTTCCTGACATATAACTCGCATAACCTGCTTGCTTCAGGGCCTCAGCAATGGTCATGGTATTGCGGCTCAAATCTCCTCTGTACCCGGGAGTGACTTGATCAAATCCATTCATGTAACCCATTCCGGTATTGTGTGAATACATCCCCGTCAACAAAGACGCCCTTGAAGGACAGCAACGTCCGGTATTATAAAATTGCTTTAGCCTAACACCAGACCATGCGAGGCTATCCAGATGAGGTGTTTTGATCTCAGCGCCATAAGCACCAATATCAGAAAAGCCAAGATCATCGGCCATGATGAAGACAATATTTGGCTTTGATTTTTGTGCAAAGGCTAAACATTGACATGCCAAAAAGAGCAAGAGAAGAAGCTGTTTTTTCATCTATGTAGTGATTTTTTACACTAATCGTCATCACTATCCTTGGCATTCACCATCAGGAATCCTGCACGACGGGGCCCAGGAAAAGGAATGTCGCCTTTTATACCATGCCAAAGCACCCTGTTAAACTCAATATCGTTGTTGCTGTCTTCTTTCGCGAAATTGAATTGCTCAGATTTTTTTTGCCATAGGTTGATGGCCGTGCTTTTCTCATTGAGGTTTACCCCGGGAATGATGGCCTTGAAAGGAAATGCCTTGGGAGATGAATCAAAACAGCGCCACATGGGAGTTGCGGCTGCATCATACTGAGACATGGGTCCCATGCCTAAAATCAACTCCATCGTTCTCAACACAGAGGTGGTTGAATACGGCGTATGGTCTATATAACCACGCTTGACAAACCCTCCGGCAAGATACACTGGACTCCTGTGGGCATCAACATGGTCAGCACCATTCTGCGCATCATCTTCGAGAATAAAAACAGCTGTTTCATTCCAAATGGAACTTTTTGAGAGTGCTTCAATCAACATTCCTACGGCAAGGTCATTGTCAGCAACATGTGCGTAAGGGGATGGCCTACCCAAACGAATACCCTCTGTATGATCATTCCCCAATCGAATGGTATTGAATTGTGGAACCCGATTGATGGCAAGCAAAGAGTCAAATTCGCGTTTCCATAAGTTAACCCTTGTGGTATCACGGATGGTCATATTGTATTCTGGAAAGTAGCTGCAGTTGTTTCCCTTGAGGATGGGAATGGTAGGATTTCCATTGCTCATGAACTCACCATAACTCCTGAAACTGATTCCATACCGAAAGCAATTGTTCCAGATAAAACCACCCTTGTTGTTGGCAATTTCACGTTCTCCTTCGCCACCATAAGTACCCCCACGGCTGCCATAGCTCGAGGGCCATGTCTTTTCAAGATAGTCTGTTGCATACCCACCCATGCTCCAGTTATGCCCGTCAGCACTCACCTCTGCATTCACATAAAAATTGTCCAGCAAAACAAATTGCTTGACCAGCGCATGCTGGTTTGGCGTGATATTTTCCCCAAACAACAACAGGGATGTGTCGCCATTCCCCCCTTTTACATCGGACAATACCTGGTCATAGGTCCTGTTTTCCTTGATAACATAGAAGACATGTTTGATTGGTGATTTTTGTCCGGCTTTCACAGGCACTGGAAATCCTGGAGCAAGGCTATCGGCGATTTCCGATTTCTTGATGGAGTAAGGGGAATTTCGGTAAACGGCAGCAGTATACACTTCCAGTTCAGGTTGTTTGGGTGATGGGATAATGCTCATCGTGCCCTTGAACAATCCTCCTATGTATTCAACCTGTGATGCATCCTTAACCTGAAAGCCATGGTGGATCACATCCTCTTTTTTCCGGATCGGAGATGGACCAAACGGATTAGCCATAGAAGTCATTCCCTTTCCATTGGCTACCCATAATTTACCATTGATGCACCTTACTGCCGTAGGATACCAGCCAACAGGAATAAAGCCTTTCGCAATACTTTTTCCCTTTTCAGCAATATCAAAAACAGCTAAACAATTGTTATCAGCATTGGCGATGTACAATCTTTTTGACACTGGATCAATCGCCAGGCTATTGGTAGTAGAGCCACTGGGAGAATTGGGAAAAAGTGCAGCATCCAATGTTTCGATGACCATTTTATTGTTAACATCAATCACCGATACGCTGTTATCATTGGCATTGCAGACATATAGCAGTTTACCATCTGCAGAAAGCAACATCTCATTGGGATTGTCTCCAACGGTAATTGGTCTCTGCCAACGCTTATTGACAAGATCAAATACCAATACTTTGTCACAGCCCCAACAGGTAATGAACAATTCTTTTTTATCCTTGCTCAACTTGCAGTCGTAAGCTTCTGCATCCAATCCGAACTGCGCAACTATTTTTTTGGAACCAAGTTCCACCAAGTACAATTGTTTGTCTTCACGGGTAACAACATACATCATGTTTCTTGCTTCATCCATTGTCAGTCCTGCAGGCCCGATGCGGTTGGGCCAGGGCTTTCCCAAGACAATTTTATCAACCATTTTTAATTTTCCACCAGAGATTTCATATTTCAAAATCTGGTTATCATGTCCACCTGAAACATAAATGAAACGTTCGTCGGAAGTAAATACAATACCATACCATGATTTCGGGATGTCAACGGAATCTATCACCTTCTCAGCCTTCACATCAATCAACTGAATGCTCTGCGTACTTTGTCCATTGTTGGTCACAGCAATGTATTTCCCGGATTTACTGACAATCATGTTCAAAGGAAGATCACCCAAACCAAGAGATTTTCCGGCGGGGCTTAGTGTCCAACCATTGGGGAGTATGATAGGTGCAGTCATTTTTTGAGCTGATGTCGAAACAAACGCCAAAAGAAAAAAAGCTGTTTTAAAAAAATGATTGATCATGTTGTGGTTTTGTTGAGCACGTTTACTGTTTTAAAGATACGACCATCATGGCGGAAATGGATCGACCCATGCCATTGATCCCTGACCCGTGGGTCCTGTAATCAAGATTGAAAATATTGTTCAGGTATGCACGAAAGGAAATATTTTTTGCCTGGTAAGCAAAATGCATGTTCAACAGATTGAAACCGGGTGTTCCTCCAGCGGGAATGCGGTTATCTGATTTATCTCCTGCTTCCAGGCGCCTTTGCGGTGAAGCATGATCAAATGAAATGCCTGCAACAACCTGGCTCATCAGGTACTCAGCACTTATCCTGGCATTGAAAGGAGGAATTCTTCTCAGTGGTTGATTCTTCGTGAGGCTTTGTCCGAACAAATTGGTGGCAGACAACTGCGTTTTGAAAAATTTAGCTGGCTTATAGACCAGCTGAGCTTCCCATCCGCGAATGAATCCCTTGTCCACATTCTCCTTGGCATACACGTCATATCCATTGATCCGCTCAGCGGTCTTGACCCTTGTAATTAGGTTATAGAGTGTAGTTCTAAAGATGGACAAAGATCCGCTGATTTTGCTCCTGAGATATTTAACACCGAGTTCATTGTTTACTGATCGTTCTGGCTTGAGTGAGTAGGCGGGCACCTCATACCGAAAATCTACAATACCCAATGTTCCCAAATCATCAATATTGGGAGCCCTGAAACCATCACTGATATTTGCATACAGATAAACTGGCCTGAACAATTGATAGTTGGCGCCACCCTGAAAAACGAGTGCCTGTGGCTTGAGGATTACCTTTCCAAGGGTAGCCTCATTGATTGTCGCAATGTACCGGTTGTAACGCATACCTGCCTCCAGCTGTAATTTATTCAATTGAAAATGATGCAGTGTATACGCCGCGATATTTGCATAACGCGCTCCATCAGGATAAAGTCCACGCAATGCGGTAATGACACCCGTAGCAGTATTCTTCTCATTTCTTTCACTCTTCACCTTGTCTGCATAGAGTTCAATGCCAGTGTTTGCCGTCCAATGAGCATTGAAATGCTGAGACAAATCAATTCCAGCAGAAGTTGTCGAAATCCTGTCACGTTCAAAGCGAGTGACGGTACTGCTGTTTCTTCTTGAGAACCTTGATTCAGCAACATGTTGGTTCGCAACAAAAAAATCCAGGGATTTAAAATGCGTTGAATTAAACGATTTTTTCAACTGCAGATAACCCAATCCCCTTCCAATTGGATCTGAAGTATTGATCGCAAAATTCTCAAGGATATACTTATGGTAGACGGGTACATCCGTTTGTTGAAGCCACTGATATGCGCCTGTCAACTGCCATCCTCTTCCGAGGTCATTCATCCACTTGAAGTCAAAAGATTTTTCTGCATACGCAGATGGCTTCTGAAAACCAGTGCTATCGCCCCCTTTCAAATCACCAAACTTCTTATTGCTTGCACCAAGCATAAAAGCAAATTTTCTGCCTTCATACTTTAGTTCAGGCCTGAAGGAAAACTCCATTCCAGACTCAGTCAGGCGCATGGAAGCCTTTTCATTCCACTGGGGTTTTTCCATGAATTTCAGCGCAGTGGTCTGGATATTGATAACCCCGGTCATTGCATCACTTCCGTATTGCACAGATCCTGTCCCTTTGATTACTTCAACTTTTTCTACAATAAAGGGATCGATAAGTGTCATGTATTGATTGGGACCATACCTGAATATTGAATTGTTGAGGCGTATGCCATCAACCAAAATCAGGGACTGATTACCAGACAATCCCCGCAAAAAAGGAGAACCGCCTGCATGGTTGGTTTTTTGTATAAATACTCCGGGAATGCCTGTGAGTGATTCTGGAACGGTGCGAGACAACTGCCTGGAAGCATCCTCCCGCGAATGGATACTGATGGAATATGGCAATCTTGACGTCTGCGATAAGCGCTTGGTTGCTGTCACCGTAACCTCATCCATTGAAGCTATAGAATCCGTTTTGTCCTGTGAAAATACAGGCATTGCAAACTGGCAAAAAATCAAAGATGCGACAATTGAGGTCTTGCAATTCATGGATCTACTCGTTTTCTTTTTTATAATGCTTTTCACGCTGATCATCTTCATCATCCATGTCTGGGCCCTGTATTACTTTTCTCCAGTCAATATCTCTCTTGTAGCGTTTCATGGCTTGGGATGCATCAAAAACGCGCTTGTCTGGAAACTCCAATGAATAGGGTGTTAGGTCGGGCTTGTTGGTGAAAAAGTCCTGCAAAGAGGAAGCTGTGACATCATATTGGTTAACATAAGGTACAGCAAGGGTATTGTAAATCATCTTGAGGATTGAACCAAAATTGGCATGGGTATGTGATACATAATTTCGCTTGACATAAGGGCCTGCCAGCATGAGAATGCTTCGATGTGCATCAACATGGTCTACACCGCCCTGCGGGTCATCCTCTGTAATCACCACCAGCATATTCTTCCAGTATGGTGTTCTTGAAAGAAAATGCAAGATCCTGCCAACGGCCAAATCATTGTCTGCTACATAACTATGCGCATATGGATAACCATCTTGTGGTCTTGGAGATGCAGTATGGTCATTGGGAATCTGAACAGTAACCAATGAAGGCATTTTCTCTTTTCCTTTCAACCACATTTTGGTGAACTCATGCTCAAATTGGTTCATCCTGAACTGATCAGGAATATTGGTATTATAGCCAGCATAATTGTGACTGGTTCTGCTGAACAGAGCATCCTGCATGGGCACCATCACTCCGTGAGATGCACCAGTAGCGGTATCATACCATTGCTCACGGACATGTGCCGTTTCGTTGGCCTCACCAAAATTATAAAATGAAACCCCTTTTCTTTCTAAAGCCTCCCAAAGTCCTCCTGTTTCAGCAAAGTCTTCAGGATCCATGCTTCCAGTTGAACCAGGAAACCTTCTTCCTGGTGCTGGAGAAAAAAACTTTTCCGTCTTGCTGGTATTGGAATTGACTTCAACCCATTCATTGGGAATTACACCCATCATCCAATGATGCCCATGGATAGATGCATCACTGTCACAATAGAAATTATCTGAATAAGCAAACTGCGTTGAAACCTTGTGGTGATTGGGTGTAACGTTCGCATTGGTTAATACAAGGCTATCTGTAGGGCCATCAGTCTCGGCCTTTCGCTTTACACGCACATCCACACCAATCCCAAATCGTGCGATGCTTGGGTCACCATTCCCCGTTTTCAGCTGACCCATCACCTCGTCATAGGTTCTGTTTTCTTTGGTGATGTATACGATGTGTTTGATGGGTGAAATCTTTTCGCCGGGGTAGTTGGGCATGGGATTATCATCATTGATAGGATTGACTTTTTCATAGGTATAGGCAATTACCTTGGTGGTGTATGAAAGCAATTGTTGATGATCTGGCATGGGCACCCGCTGAAAACTCGCCAGTTGTATGTCACCAACATATGTACCCTGTGGAGGGGCCTTGAAATTTTTTCCACCATTGGGACCTGCACCAAGTCCACGACAGCTGATGATGTAGATTTCCTTTTCATCAGGCGAAAGCTTAACCCGTGTCGGCCCCCAGCCTGTTGGAATCAGCCCCACCGTGGCATCGGTCTTGGTATCCACAACCGCTACCGCATTGAAACCAAGCAAAGCAACATAAAGCCTGGACCCATCTTTTGAAATGGTGACACCAAAGGGAAGCAGTCCACGGTAGCTGTCAAGCAGTGGGTCAACCTTGATTTGTATATGACGATGGATTTTACCACTTCTGTAATCGATGACGGCAATATTATCGTTGGTGGCATTCGTTACATAAGCATATTGCTCATTGATGGCAATGCTGTTGGGGCTGGATCCCCCAATCACCTCAGCATCCTCCAACATCTGTCCAATCAGGTATCCGGTCTTCAATTTGGATGTCACTACATTGGTTTGCAGATCAATAGTGAAAACACTCATCGCCTCAGGGGCATTGGGGTCTCCAACACCAGGAATTTTTCTGCCTTCTACAATTGTTCCATTGATGGACTCTTTTGAATTGTGTGCGTATGGATGCTTTGAGATCAGCATGCTGTCATAATTCTCTTTTGTAATGCCCTCAATCATCGGATACGCATACATCCCCACATTGGCCACAACTGCAGTTTGTCTGTCCGGACTCAATGCCAAACCAAAAGGAAGTCGCCCCACAGGAATTGAAGCCTTGATTTGTTTTGTAGTACAATCAATCCTGACCAACCGATAATTGGCCTGATCCAAAACCAGCAACTCATTGCCCGCTGCATTGTAGATAAGATCTGAAGTAAAACTGTCTTGAAATGTGATATCACCCACTTTCCCATCCAACGCAAAACTATCCACCACCTTGAGGTTGATGCAGTCAAAGGCAATGATGGTGCCATTATCACCCCCACTCAGAAAAACGGTTTTGTTGTCCTTGTGAAAAGCAGCACCAAGCAAGGATCCCTTTGTGAAGGGGCTGGGAATTGTTTTGTTGTAATCCGGAACCCTGATCATTGAATCCTTGTCCAGGTAAAAAATGGTGAACACACCATTATGCAAGGATACAGCCTTGCTGCCGTCTGGAGAAATGGTCAATCCAAATGGATCGTGTGTGATCATGCTGACCTTTCCGGCAGGGGAAACATACCTTCCGCTGGGAAGAATGGAAACTCCATTTGGATTGACAACAGTAGACCTTGTTCTGCCAGGTACCTGAAGCAGGGTTTTATCCTGTGCATCAATCGAATTAACTAGAACAAAGACAGATATTATGAAAAGATAAAAGGATCGCATGGTGCACCATTTAGTACACAATATAAGCAAGAGATCAGTTCTGGCCTTCCACGGCATGAACAAACCCAATCAAACCCTTGAAATAGGTCTGCTGGTCATCATACATGGACATATGGCTTCCGTTTTCACAATACAAGTATGTTCCATTTTTGAATTGCGATGCCATCCATTTCATGTGCTCAGGGTCCATGGTGTCGTGCTTTGAGCCAACCACTAGGGTGGGGAGGTTGATGTTTTTCAACTCCTTGCTGACATCCCAGTTGCTCAATCGACCGGCAATGCCAAACTCACTGGGTCCCTGCATGGTCACATAAAGGGATTGGTTCATTTTTCCTAAGGAACGGCTGACCGGCTCTGGCCAATTGGCGGAGGGCTGTCTTAAAATATGTTTTTCGTAAAAATTAGGGATCAACAGGCCCATGTAATTGGGATTGGCAAAATCATTCCTGGCTTCCATGGCCATCAGGGTATCCAGCACAGGCTTATCAAATTGTTTTGACAAGACTTCATCAGCATATTTTCCATAGTCCGGACAACTGGACATCATGTTGGAGATGACCAGTGCTTTCATTTGGTCCTGGTACTTCAAGGCGTATTGCATGGCCAGGATTCCACCCCAGGAATGACCCAGCAGATAGAAATTATCCTTGTTCAAGCCCAATGCTTTGCGCACCTGCTCCACCTCCTCTACAAACCTCGGCAGATCCCAATAGGCGGTATCATTGGGGTTGTCAGATAGCCCGCAGCCCAGCTGATCGTAGTAGATGAATTCAATGCCTTCTTGTGGAAGAAAGTTTTCGAAACATTCAAAATATTCGTGGGTAGCTCCTGGACCGCCATTCAACAAAAGGATCCTGGTTTTGGGATTGTTGCCAAACCGTTTGGTCCACACCTTAAATTTCTTTCCAAAGCTTTCAATCTCAACAAATTTCACATTGCCGGATTGGATGCCGGAGTCCTGTTGGGCAAAATAATCCCTCGTGTCTATAGCAGGCTGGTTTCCCTGTTGGCAAGAAAAGAAAAATGCTGACAACATCAAGACGATGAATAATTTTTTCATTGGAATCTTGTTTAAATGTTTCATCCCCGAAACGGTGGGTAACGGGGATGAAAATAATTAAAAAACTTAAAACAAAGGTGGGCTATTCTTTGCGGGGCAACTTGGCGTCCCTTTGTGCAGTATTGTAAACGAATGCAGCCACAATGGTAGCAATCTGTTTCAAGTCCGGTGCAGAAAGGTGATCGTATACATCCATGTTGCTATGGTGTGTTCTGGTATCGTATTCCATTTCGTCCTGGATGAATTGAAAACCCGGAAGGCCCACTGCATCGAAAGACTGATGATCTGTTCCGCCGGTATTGCTGATGGTTACTGTTGAAGCACCAAGGTCTTTGAAGGGATCAAGCCAGGCACTGAAAATATTCCTGCAAGCCTCATTGCCCTGGAGGTAGATACCCCTGATTTTTCCTGTGCCATTGTCAATGTTATAATAGGCAGAGAACTTATCATGTGCAGCGGTTTTGGCAATGGTACCATTGCCACCAAAAGTCTTGGCTACATATCCACGAGAGCCCAGCAAACCTTGCTCTTCAGCGCTCCAGAGACCTATTCGGATCGTCCTGCGGGGCTGAACATTCAGGGTCTTCATGATCCTCATCACTTCCATCATCACGGCAGAACCAGATGCATTGTCTGTAGCGCCTGTACCAGCCTGCCAGGAGTCGAGGTGAGCACCAATCATGACCACCTCATCCTTCAATGCAGGATCAGTGCCAGGGATTTCAGCAATCACATTATACCCCTGAAGGTCATCTGCATAGAATTTTGTTTTTACTTCAGTGTCCACTTTCACAGCAGTTCCGGATTTTGCTATTCTCAACAGGGTATTGTAATCTTCAACACCCATGGCCATGTCCAGAAAGT
>CANHSD010000086.1 GCA_947463105.1 Chitinophagaceae bacterium | reverse complement strand
GGCAGAAAATGCCCAAGGCAAACAGAACACAATCTGAAATTCAGCAACTCACCACCACGGTTAAAATAACGGAATCAAACAATGGGATTGATGTTGACATTGAAATCACCGGAACCGATCATGTACCGGTATCCTTGGAGCTGATCTTCAGGCCCGGCGGGGTTTTTGCTGGTTTGGAAGAAGTGGTTGCCAACCAAACCTATGTGCTGAAAGGAGCGCTGGGCACCTATACCACCGACAACCAATCCATTTCATTTGGCCCGGGCAAGGCTGAACACAAGCGCTACAACCTGCGCGGCGGGCTTCCAACAATGAATGCCCCATCAGCTTATATTACTGGATCAACACCCTTCAAACATACCCTACACTTATCATGATGCGCAATATTTTTATTCTTTTTTCTTTCCTTTCTTTCAGTGCAACTGCACAAAACCGCTTTGAGCCTGAAGAGTACGTCAATGTGATGATGGGCACAGATTCAAAACTCAGTTTCTCCAATGGCAATACCTATCCCGCCATCGCTGTGCCCTGGGGCATGAATTTCTGGTCTCCTCAAACAGGACCCAATGGTAATGGATGGCAGTACCAGTATGCTTCAGAACGGATTCGGGGTTTCAAACAAACCCATCAACCCTCTCCCTGGATTGGAGATTATGGACAGTTCTCCATCATGCCCATGACAGGAAAAGCAAGGTTGAACGAAGAGCAAAGGGGCAGTTTTTTTTCACATAAAGCAGAAACAGCAAAACCATATTATTACAGTGTTTTTCTTGCCGATGACAACCTCCAAACGGAGATCGCACCCACTGAACGGGCCTCCATGTTCAGGTTCACTTTTCCCCAAACCGACAGTTCCTTTATTTTGGTGGATGCATTTGACAGGGGATCTTATGTCAAAATCATTCCTGAAGAAAACAAGATTGTGGGATATACAACCCGCAACAGGGGCGGTGTTCCGGCCAATTTCAAAAATCATTTTGTGATTCAGTGCGACAAACCGTTTGAACTTTTTTTCACCGTGAACGATCAATTGGTTCGGTCAAGTGATAAAGCGTTTACAGGCAACCATGCACAGGCAGTGATCGCTTTTGCAACAAAACGCAGTGAGCAGGTGCATCTTAAAGTGGCATCTTCATTCATCTCATTGGCACAGGCCGAGCTGAACCTGAGCAGGGAAATTGGTTCCAAACAATTTGATCAGGTGGTCAAAGAAGCAAAGCAATCATGGAACAAGGAATTGTCAAAAGTAAAGGCCGAGGGCGGCACGGAAGAGCAGTTGAAAACATTCTACTCTTGTTTGTACAGGATGTTGCTCTTTCCAAGAAAGTTCTATGAATACAATGCCAACAACGAGATCGTTCATTATAGTGCCTATAACGGGAATGTTGAAAAGGGTTACATGTTTACAGACACCGGATTTTGGGACACCTTCCGTTCGCTGTTTCCCTTTTTGGCACTGGTATTTCCTGAGGTCGACAGCCATATCATGGAGGGTTTGGTCAATACCTACAAAGAGAGTG
Source organism: Chitinophagaceae bacterium (assembly GCA_947463105.1). GTDB lineage: Bacteria > Bacteroidota > Bacteroidia > Chitinophagales > Chitinophagaceae > Pollutibacter. Next base: position 9,500 of record CANHSD010000086.1, on the reverse strand, counting down.
GATGGCTTCCCGAATGGGCGAGCCCTGGCCATAAGAAAAGCATGATTGGCAACAACTCATCATCTGTTATTGCTGATGCCTACATGAAAGGCATTCGCGGTTTTGACATCAATCTGCTCTATGAGGCGATGCTGAAAGGCAGCAATGGAGAGGGTTCCATCCCTACAATCGGAAGAAATGGTGCCGAGGCTTACAACAGATTGGGATATGTCCCCGTAGACCAATATGGTGGCAGTGCTGCAAAAACCCTTGAATATGCCTATGCAGATTTTTGCATCAGTCAGGTGGCCAAATCCCTCAAAAGACCGCAAGCTGAAATTGACCTGTTTCAAAAACGTGCCCTGAACTATTCCAATATATTTGATCCAGCCCATAACCTGATGCGTGGTAAAAAAGCCGATGGCAGTTTTGAAACCGGCTTCAATCCATTCCGTTGGGGATTTGAATTTGTGGAAGGAAACAGCTGGCACTATAGTTGGAGTGTTTTTCAGGACTTCAATGGATTGGCCAAGCTGATGGGTGGCAGAAAAACACTTGAGCGCATGCTCGACAGCGTATTCATCCTTCCTCCCATTTTTGACACGGCCTATTATAAGAGAACGATCCATGAAATGGTGGAGATGCAGGTGATGAACATGGGTCAATATGCCCATGGAAATCAACCCATTCAACACATGTTGTACATCTACAATTATTGTGGTGTTCCCTGGAAAAGCCAGCTGCATGTGCGCGATGCGATGAACAAACTCTACAAACCCACGCCAGACGGTTATTGTGGCGACGAGGACAATGGCCAAACCAGTGCCTGGTATGTTTTCAGCGCCATGGGATTCTATCCTGTTTGCCCGGGATCCAATGAATATGTTTTTGGCTCACCCTTGTTCAAGAAAGTCACCATTGATCTTGGGAAAGGCAAGACATTTGTCATAGAATCTCCCCAAAACAATGCTGGCAACATCTACATTGGATCAGCTTTGTTGAACGGAATCCCGTACGATAAAAATTATATTCATCATTTTGATATTATGAAAGGCGGACTGCTTAAGTTTAACATGGATTCTGTTCCCAACAAAAAGCGTGGAACAGCAATTGCATCATTTCCATATTCTATTTCAAAACCATCACTCAATTAGAAAGACATGAAGAAGATATTGTGTTTGATTTCAATGGTAATCTGCATTGCAATTGATTTGAATGCTCAGGCTGATGTGGAGAAAAAGATCCAGACTGATTTGATCCTTGCTGAAGATGGAGATATTGTTAACCTTGATGGAGGTGTTTTCAGCATTACAAAAAGCCTTTCTTTGGACAGTAAGAAAAATATTGTCATCAGAGGGAAAGGTATCGACAAGACCATCTTGACTTTCAAGGATCAGACTTCTGGAGCAGAGGGCCTAAGGGTAAGCAACTGCGAAAACATTGTCCTGGAAGACATGACCGTTCAGGATTCCAAGGGTGATCTGATCAAGACCATGCATGTCAAGGGGATTACTTTCAGGCGTATAAAAGCTGAGTGGACGGGCAAACCGGATGAGAAAAATGGGGGATACGCCCTTTATCCTGTGCAATGCGAAAATGTAGTGATTGACAGTTGTATTGCAATTGGTGCTTCAGATGCCGGCATTTATGTGGGTCAGTCCAAATACATTGTGGTGAAGAACTGCACAGCATACAATAATGTCGCGGGAATTGAGATTGAAAATTCCCTTTATGCCGATGTATACAACAACCTTGCTACCGGAAATACTGGCGGAATACTGGTATTCGATCTACCAGGCCTGATACAGAAACAAGGCGGATATGTATCTGTGCACAACAATATCATCAAAGAAAACAATCTTTCGAATTTCGCCCCAAAGGGAAATATTGTGGCCAAAGTTCCCAAGGGAACCGGCGTGATGCTGCTTGCTGCAAACCATGTTGAGGTATTCAACAATGAAATCATCAACAACAGCACCATGGGTGTGGGTATCATCAGTTATTATATCACTGAAAATAAAATCAAGGACAAGCAGTACAATCCATACCCCAGTGCCATTTCAGTGCACGACAATACCTTTGAACGGAAGAAAAGGAAAGTGCCAATGGAAGGCCGTTTTGCTCAGATTTATCACTTCAAGTTGAAATTCGGGCGTAATGTTCCTCATATTGTTTATGACGGAATCATCAACCCGAAGTACCTTGATGCTGCAGGAAATGTCAAGCCGGAATATATGATCTGCATCCAAAACAACAAGAACCAGAGCTTTGCCAACATCGATGCAGACAATGATTTCAAGAATATTTCAAGGGATGCTGCTCCATTCAACTGCACCCTTGCGCCCATTGTATTAAACAATAAACAATAAGCAAAAAGAATGAAAAAGGGATATGTTGCCATTGTTGTGCTGGTGTTGACGCTCACCATTTTTTCAATGTCTTTCAAGGGAGTTGAGCAGTTTGCCTATAAACAAAAATTGTCTGACTATAGCCTCTTTGAAGGGAAAATCAGTGACCAGCAACCGGTTAAAAATGTAATGCCCTATTCACTCAATTCGCCATTGTTTTCAGACTATGCACACAAACTGCGTTTTGTGCAGTTGCCCGATGGTGCGCATGTTGCATACAATCCTGATTCAGTGTTTCAATTTCCTGTAGGCACAACCATTGCCAAAACTTTTTATTATTACAACGATGAGAAGGATCCTTCAAAAGGAAGGCGCTTGATGGAAACCCGCATCCTCATCCACGAAGCCAAAGGTTGGAAATCGCTTCCCTATATTTGGAATGAAGATCAGACAGATGCCTTGCTCGAAGTAGCGGGAGGGAGTTCTACTGTTTCATACCTCAATGACAAAGGAGAAAAAATCTCCTTTGAATATGCGGTTCCCAACATGAACCAATGCAAGAGTTGTCATGAAAGCAATGGTAAAATGACACCCATAGGTCCTTCTGCACGCCAGCTCAACGGTAACCACGACTATGCTACCGGAACAGAAAACCAACTCAAGAAATGGTCGCAGCATGCAATGATGACGGGCCTTCCCCAAGACATGTCTGTTGTTCCGCAGTTCGTCAATTACAGCGATCCTAGCAATAACATTGATGACCGTGCCAAGGCTTATCTTGACATCAATTGTGCACATTGCCACAACAAGACAGGCCCAGCACAAACTTCAGGACTGTTCCTCGATTGGCGAACAACAGACCGCGCAGCATATGGTTTTTTCAAAACACCCATCGCTGCAGGAAGGGGTTCGGGCAACCTGCAATTTGATATCCATCCTGGAAAACCCAATGAAAGCATACTTTTATACAGGATGCAGTCAACCGATCCTGGCGTGATGATGCCCGAGGTCAGCAGAAAACTCATTCACGCTGAGGGAGTAAAGCTCATCAATGACTGGATCAAGTCAATGAAAACAGAATAATCAACGATGAACAATCTTTTGAAATTTTCTCTGATCACATGCCTGCTGGCATTTTTTTCTTACGGTGATACAGAAGCACAGGAAAGACCCAATATCATCTATATCCTGACAGACGATCTGGGTTATGGAGATGTAAAAGTGTACAACAAGGAAGGAAAGATCAACACGCCCAATATTGACAAGCTCGCCAAGCAAGGGATGCGTTTTACAGATGCACATTCACCCTCTGGTGTATGTACCCCAACAAGGTATTCCATCATGACAGGAAGGTATCCCTGGAGAAGCCAACGCCCGGTGGGTGTCTTGAATGGATTCAGCAGGCCACTGATGGAAAACGACCGTGCAACCGTGGCATCACTGTTGAAAGAAAATGGTTACAATACTGCTGTGGTAGGAAAATGGCATTTGGGATTGGGATGGGTACCCAAGCGTGAATATGCCCACCTTTTGGCCAACAAGCGCTACGGCATTGATGCGGAAATGAATCCAGACCATGTAGACCTTGCTGCACCAATGACAGTAACGCCGAACACCAATGGCTTCGACTACTCCTATGTTTTGCCGGCCTCACTTGACATGCAACCCTATTGCTATGTGGAGAATGGAAAACTGGTTGATCCATTGACTTCCTTTACGCCAGGTAAAAAGCCGGATACGGGCTATGCAGGTGCTTTCTGGAGGCCAGGGCTGATGTCACCATCGTTTGATTTTTTTGATGTGTTGCCAGGTTTCACAAGAAAAGCCAATGAATTTCTGCGACGCCAATCCAAGGAAAAACCATTTTTTCTCTATCTCCCCATGCCTGCACCACATACCCCATGGATGCCTATCACAGGATTTATTGGCAGTTCTTCCGCAGGCGAATATGGTGATTTTGTGCAGCAGGTGGATGCCTCTGTTGGTGCCATCATGAAAACCCTCGATAGCATGGGCCTAGCAAAAAATACCATGGTTGTTTTTACCAGCGACAACGGACCTTACTGGAGAGAGGATTATGTCAATAAATTTCAACACAAGTCTGCAGGGCCTTGGAGAGGAATGAAAGGGGATGCTTTTGAAGGAGGACACCGCGTGCCTTTTATCGTGAGATGGCCAGGCAAAATCAAGCCAGGAGCCGTTTCTGTAGCAACCACCACCTTGGCCAACCTGATGTCGACCGCAGCAGAGATTGTGGGCAATACCAATCCACGCTACCAAACAGAAGACAGTTATAGCATCTTATCCGTGTTAAAAGGAAAATCCACATCAGTCGATAACCAGCCTGCTGTTGTGCACAGTTCTTCTATTGGTTATTTTGCCATCAGGATCGGAGATTGGAAGCTGATACAGGGCCTGGGATCAGGCGGCTTTACAGTTCCCAAGCAGATCAATCCTAAGAATGGAGAAGCCAAAGGCCAGTTGTATAATCTTGTTCAAGATCCACATGAAGACAAGAATCTATATGGCCAATACCCGGAAAAAGTCCAAGCACTTGCTGAGATGTTGATGCAGATCCGCAATGCTTCCAGCAGGGTAAACAAGAGTACTCCGGAATAATTTCTACATTTTTTACTAGTAGAGTTCATTAAAACTCTCCTCCAACCAGAGGTTGGTAAACCTGGACAGGCGAGGAGCCATGCCGCATGCAGGGCGGGGTGGTGGAATCAGCAGAAAAAACAACCCAAATATTTTATTATTTGATTTAACTCTACTAAATTTGTAGACTAATAAAAAATAAAACCATGAGCAACGAATTAAGATTCGAAACACTTCAATTGCATGCCGGTCAGGAGCCTGATCCAGTAACCGGATCACGTGCAGTTCCCATTCACCAGACAACCTCTTATGTATTCAAAAACGCAGATCATGCAGCCAATTTGTTTGGGTTGAGGGAATTTGGCAATATTTACACCAGGCTGATGAACCCTACCACCGATGTTTTTGAAAAACGCATTGCTGCACTGGAAGGTGGCGTTGCTGCACTGGCCACTTCCTCCGGGCAGGCAGCGCAGTTTTTGGCGTTGAACAATATCCTTCAGGCGGGTGATAATTTTATCAGCAGCTCATTTGTTTATGGCGGAACGTATAACCAGTTCAAAGTGGCCTTCAAGAGGCTTGGCATTGAAGCCAGGTTTGCAGAAGGTGACGATCCGCTAAACTTTGAAAAGCTGATTGATATAAATACGAAGGCCATCTATATTGAAACCATTGGGAACCCAAGGTTGAACATTCCTGATTTCAAGCAGTTTGCAGCCCTTGCCCAAAAACATGACCTGCCACTGATCGTAGACAATACTTTTGGCGCCGGCGGATACCTCGCACAACCTATCAAGCACGGTGCCAATATTGTGGTGGAATCAGCCACCAAATGGATAGGCGGACATGGAACCAGTATTGGTGGTGTTATCGTAGATGGCGGTAATTATAATTGGGGCAATGGAAAATTTCCACAGTTCACAGAACCTTCCGAAGGATACCATGGCTTAAAATTTTGGGACGTTTTCGGAGAAGGCAATCCTTTGGGATTGCCCAACATTGCTTTTATCATCCGTGCAAGGGTAGAAGGCCTGCGCGATTTTGGACCATCACAAAGTCCTTTCAATTCCTTCCTCCTGTTGCAAGGGCTGGAAACTTTGTCGCTAAGGGTTCAAAGACATGCGGAAAATGCCTTGGCATTGGCCCAGTGGTTGGAATCACATCCTTCTGTAGATTTTGTTTGGTATCCGGGGCTTACCAACAATCCTTACCATGAGCTTGCCAAGACTTACTTGCAAAACGGATTCGGCGGTGTGCTTCAGTTTGGAATCAAAGGAGGTGCAGAAAATGGCAAAAAGTTCATCAATGGGCTAAAACTGGTCAGCCATCTTGCCAATGTCGGCGATGCCAAAACCCTGGCCATTCATCCTGCCTCCACCACCCACGAACAATTGAGTGAAGCCGAGCAGGCGCAAGCAGGTGTCTTATCAAACCTGATTCGGATCAGCGTAGGTATTGAGCATATTGAGGATATCAAGGCAGATTTTGAACAATCCTTTCATCAGGTTTTTGCCTGATGGCCAATAACCAAAAAGAAAAAGAGGCCATATGGCCTCTTTTTCTATATCATGGGTTTATGATGTCTATCTGTAACCAACCAAGTTTCTGTTCATCTGACAACCGCCACCTGCAGAACCACGGTAAGTGGTGCAAGAGCTGAAAAAGATAATAGAGGCAAGTATGAACAACAAAACAACAGGCTTTCTCATGTAAAAGGTTTTGATTCTACAAATATAGAAATCAATTTTGAGCATTTTAATATATTCATCAGTGTTTTTTTATTTAAAATCAGTATTTTAACGCAACCCTCACAGTTTATTTTCTCAGAAATTGATGGGAAAATACCTTCCCGCACTTATTTTTTCAGCTTATCTTGTGGCGATAATTCTTCATATGAACATTGAACTGCTTCGACCCATTGTATTTCTCGACCTTGAAACAACAGGCTTGAGCCTCACACAGGACAGGGTGGTGGAAATTGCAATGCTCAAGGTTTCAACGGATGGTAGCAGGCAAATGAAGCGGAGGTTGATCAATCCTGAGAAACCCATTCCTGCGGAGGTTTCGGCCATTCATGGGATAACTGATGAGATGGTAAAGGATGCTCCAACTTTCAAGCAGCTGGCCAATGAAATCAGGCAATACTTTGAAGGTGCAGACCTGGGAGGCTACAATTCAAATAAGTTTGACTGGCCATTGCTGGCCGAAGAATTCCTGCGTGCCGGATTGGAATTTGATATTCAGGGAAAGCGTTTGTTGGATGTTCAAAAGATTTACCACCAAATGGAGCCCCGCACACTTTCTGCCGCCTATAAGTTTTATTGTGAAAAAGACTTGGAGAATGCCCATTCAGCAGAAACAGATATCAATGCAACTTTGGACGTATTTCTGGCCCAAATCAACAAATATCCCCAATTGGGAAATTCTATTGATACCGTGATGAAGGTGATTGGAGAAGACCAAATCGTTGACTTTGCCAGAAGAATGGTCATCGAAAACGGAAAGGAAATATTTAATTTCGGTAAGCACAAGGGCAAGCCTGTTGTTGATGTATTGAAGACAGAACCATCTTACTACGACTGGATCATGAAAAGTGAGTTCTCTCTGCACACAAAACTCAAACTCACTGAAATTTTCAACCGCGTCATGCTGAAACCCAAAACATCTTAAGGATCATTTGAACAACCACTGATTTGAAGAAGCTCGTCATCATACCAACATACAAGGAAAAAGAAAATATTCAACTGATCATTGATGCCGTCATCAATCTTGGTTTACATTACCATGTATTGATCATCGACGATAATTCCCCTGATGGTACGGCTGATATCGTAAAATCGATGCAGCAAATTCACCCCAACGAACTTTTTCTGATCGAGAGAGCAGGAAAGCTGGGATTGGGAACCGCTTATATTGCAGGTTTTGAATGGGCATTGGCCAATGGGTATGATTATGTTTTTGAAATGGATGCCGACTTTTCTCATGATCCCAACGACCTGGAGCGATTGTACAATGCCTGTCATACGGGTGGTGCAGACATGTCAGTAGGGTCGAGGTATGTTTGTGGAGGTCAGATTGAAAACTGGCCCCTGAGCAGAAAACTCATCTCTAAAGCCGGAGCACTCTACAGCAAACTCATCACCTGGCTGCCAGTAAATGATGCCACGGCTGGATTTGTTTGTTATTCCAGAAAAGTACTGGCCACCATGGACCTGAAATCCATTCGGTTCGTAGGCTATGCCTTTCAAATAGAAATGAAATTTACCGCCTGGAAACTTGGTTTTAAAATCAAGGAAGTTCCCATCACCTTCCGGGACAGAAAATTTGGCGCTTCCAAAATGACCAAAGGCATTATCCAGGAAGGTATTGTAGGCGTATTGTCCATGCAAATGCAGTACCTGTTTGGTGGACCTGGTAAAAAACAAAAGAAAATCTGATCTACTCATTCTTTAGCCATTTTCATGAAAAAAGCATTCCTGCAACTTCACCTCGCGGTCTTTCTTGCAGGATTCACAGGCGTTTTGGGCCGATTGATTACCATCAATGAAGCTTTGTTGGTATGGTACCGCATGTTTTTCTCCGCCCTGATCTTGCTGGCCATTTCAATGTTTACAAAAAAGATCAAACTGCTTCATTGGAAAGAAATGTTGCCACTCATTGGTATTGGTGGCATCATCGCCCTCCACTGGGTGAGTTTTTATGGATCCATCAAGTACGCCAATATTTCCGTTGCCCTTGTCTGTTTTTCTGCTGTTGGATTTTTCTCTTCATTTCTTGATCCATTGATTTCCAATAGAAAAATCATCATGACTGAAGTATTGCTGGGCTTAATGGTGATGCTCGGTGTATATCTTATTTTTCATTTTGACCAGCATTTCAGAACAGGTATTCTCTTTGGAATCTTCTCAGCCTTCCTGGCTACACTGTTCCCCATACTCAACAAAAGGTTTGTTGGTAAACATGATGCAGACACCATGACTTTTTATGAGATAGGCGGGGGGTGGATGGTCCTGAACTTTGTTGTTCCCGTTTATTTGATTTTTATTCCTGTAGCAACCTATCTTCCCAGCGCTAGAGACCTGTTTTGGCTTTTGTTCATGAGCCTTTTCTGTACGGTTCTTGCATTTAATCTTTCGGTTAGGGCACTTTCAAAAGTAACGCCCTTCACCGTTAACCTCAGCTTTAACCTGGAACCTGTATATGGTATACTGTTGGCATTCCTGATCTACAACGAACACAAAATGCTGGGGCCATCCTTTTATGCTGGTATTTCCATCATCATCCTGACGGTGGTATTGCAAACGGTGAATGTTTGGCGTGATTCAGGTGCTCAAAAAGACAACAATTGAACTGTTTTTAAGGCCAATTCGTTAATTTCAATTCAAATTCCTCATCATATGCGCCACTGTCAAAAATCATTGCTTTTTGTATTCTCATTCCTTTGCTTCAGTCTGATCGGTTGGAGCCAAAAAAAGCCTTTGGACCATACCGTTTATGATGGATGGCAGTCTATTGGTGAACGAAAAATCAACAACAACGGAACATGGATTGCCTATACGGTAGAACCGCAGGAAG
>CANHSD010000085.1 GCA_947463105.1 Chitinophagaceae bacterium | reverse complement strand
TTTGGGGAATGGTGTATTTGGGGGCATGACTCCTTTTATTGCCGTTTTGTTGAGCACTCTTTATGCTGGAGACGTATTGGTTGGCTTGTGGTATCCCATTGCTATTGCTGTGGTCTCCCTCGTGATTGGTACCATCTACCTGTCCAACAAAATAGATCCAGAAGTCAACGATTGATGTAGTGAGCGGCCCTGCAGGCCAATGTCTCATATTGTAAACGCATAAACCAAGAAAATGAACACGATTAAAAAATATTTAGGCCTTGTTTGGATCGCACTGGCCATCTATTCTTACAGCATTTTGTTAAAAACGTCCATTGATCAAATCAAGCTTGTTCCAACCACCGATACCATCATCCAATGGAGTATCTTTGCCATCATCTTTTTGCCCATCGCGATCGGGTTCGTGATGTTTGGTTGGATGGCATTCAAAGGGGCTTACGACCACTTGCCATCATCCAGCGATGAGGTGGAAGACTAAGCAAAAAGCATGTCCATCAAAGTTGATCATATCCTTAAGCAATACGGCGATCAGAAAGCGGTAGACCATATCAGTTTTGAAGTGGGCACCGGAGAGATTGTTGGATTTTTAGGCCCCAACGGAGCCGGGAAATCCACGACCATGAAAATGATCACGGGCTTTCTTCGTCCTGATGATGGACGCATAGAGGTCTGCGGCATCCCTGTTGAAGGCGAAGCCATCGCCACCAAAAAAAAGATCGGCTACCTGCCAGAGCTGAACCCGCTTTACCATGAAATGTATGTGCGGGAATACCTGGGCATGATGGCTGGGTTGCATAAGATAAAGGCTCCGGCGGAAAGGATTGAAGCCGTGATCCTCCTCACGGGGTTAGCGCCGGAAGCACACAAGGAAATAGGACAACTTTCAAAGGGATATAAACAAAGGGTTGGACTGGCTGCTGCGCTTTTGCACGATCCGGAAGTGCTGATCCTGGATGAGCCAACCACAGGTCTTGATCCGAACCAGATCGTGGAAATCAGGGAAGTGATCAGGGGCCTGGGGAAAAACAAGACCATTCTTTTCTCAACCCATATTTTACAGGAGGTTGAGGCCCTTTGTGAAAGGGTGATTGTCATCAACAAAGGGAAAATCGTGGCAGATGACAGCATTGAAAATCTTAAAAAACAGCAGTCTTCCTCATGCATTCGGGTCGGGTTCAGGGAAGTAGTTTCCAAAGCGGCCCTTTCTGCCATTGCGGGTATCAGGGCTGTGCATCAACTTGGCGCAATGGAATGGGAGCTTGAAACCATTGATCCAGATGCTTTGAGCAAAGAACTTATGGCTTTCGCTTTGCAACATAATTTGAATATCGTTTCTTTGCACACGCAAGCCCGGCGCCTGGAGGATATTTTCAGGGACCTTACCGGGGTCGCCGTTTGATTGTTTCCCAATTCAAGTAGAACAACCCTTAAAATAAATCATCATGAGTTTAATTGCCAGCATTCACGCCAGACAAATCCTAGACAGTCGTGGTAATCCCACAGTAGAAGTTGATGTCATCACCGAAAGCGGTTTCATTGGCCGTGCAGCTGTTCCATCTGGAGCTTCTACAGGTAAACACGAAGCCGTTGAGCTCCGTGATGGCGACAAGGCCGTTTATGTTGGGAAAGGTGTCTTGAAAGCAATTGACAATGTAAACAATATCATTGCTCCTAAGTTGTTGGGTGTTCCGGTTACCGATCAAGCCCTGGTTGACAGGATGCTCATTGAACTGGATGGCACTGCCAACAAAGCCAAACTGGGTGCAAATGCCACCCTTGCAGTGTCTATGGCAGTTGCCAAGGCAGGTGCACAGGCCAGCAACCTTAACCTCTACAGGTACCTTGGTGGTGTAAATGCCATCACGCTTCCTGTTCCGTTGATGAACATTCTCAACGGCGGTGCACATGCTGACAACAAAATTGATTTCCAGGAATTCATGATCGTTCCAACCGGTGCAGCAACATTCAGCGAAGGACTTCGTTGGGGTGTTGAGATTTTTCACCAGTTGAAAACAGTATTGAAGAAGAAAGGCTACAGCACCAACGTAGGGGATGAAGGTGGATTTGCTCCAGATATCCAGAGCAACGAAGAGGCGATTGAAACTGTACTGCAAGCCATCGAAGCGGCAGGTTACAAGCCCGGTGAGCAGATCTTCATTGCCATGGACGCCGCCACCAGCGAAATGTACAACGAGGCCGACAATACCTACAAATTTTACAAGAGCTCAGGAAAAGTGATCAGCAGCGATGAAATGGTTGCTTACTGGACAGCGTGGGTAGACAAATATCCCATCATCTCTATCGAAGATGGCATGGCCGAAGACGATTGGGATGGCTGGAAGAAATTGACCGAATCAGTGGGCAACAGGTGCCAGCTGGTGGGTGATGATCTTTTTGTAACCAATGTTGTTCGCTTGCAAGAGGGAATCGACAGGGGTATTGCCAACAGCATCCTTGTAAAGGTGAACCAGATTGGAACTGTTACAGAAACCATCAATGCAGTAAGACTTGCACAAACCAATGGCTATACTTCCATCATGAGTCATCGCTCTGGTGAAACTGAAGATACCACCATTGCGGACCTGGCTGTGGCACTGAATTGCGGACAGATCAAAACCGGTTCTGCATCACGCACAGACCGCATGGCAAAATACAACCAGCTTCTCCGCATTGAAGAGGAATTGGGCGTTAACGCGGTCTATCCAAAAATGTAATGATTGACAGGTTAACACATGAGGGTTTAGGGTTTGTTTACATCCCTAAACCCTTATTTTTTAAACACTTTTTTGGTTGCTGCGACAAGGTGTAATATCATGTTGAATTACTTCAACCCCTTTAACCCCTTCAACGATTTCAAATGAAGATCCTCCTTGCTCCAGACAAATTCAAAGGCAGCATAGATTCCATCACATTGTGCAAGCTGATACAAAAAGAGATTGCCGCGTCATATCCTGATGCCGAAGTGGAATCCTATCCCATGGCCGACGGAGGTGACGGATATTCCTCCATCATCAAACATTATTTTGGCACCAAGGATGCGCAGGCATTGACTGTTGATCCATTGATGAGACAGATAAAAGCCAGTTACCAAATTTCACAGGATGGATCCGCTGCTTATATTGAAATGGCAGCAGCAAGCGGGCTGGCATTGCTTGCTGACAATGAGCGGAATCCAATGAAGACGTCCAGCTACGGTACAGGTTTGGTGATCCTGGATGCCATCAAAAGAGGGGCCAAAGAAATTTATTTGGGTATCGGAGGAAGCGCTACCAATGATGGCGGAATCGGCATGGCGGATGCATTGGGTTATATATTCCTCGACAAGAACGGGGACCCCCTGGAACCCTGTGGAGAGAACCTTTCTTCCATCACTGAAATTGTCATGCCAGAAACGGACCTCCTGGAAGACATTCATTTTACTGTGGCCTATGATGTTAACAATCCCTTTTTTGGGCTCGATGGTGCAGCACATGTGTACGCGCCGCAAAAAGGGGCAAATGCAGCACAGGTCGATGAATTAGACGAAGGGTTGAAAAGCCTTGATGCTGTTTTCATGAAGTATTTCGGCAGGTCTGTTGAAGTAGCTCCTGGTGCTGGTGCTGCTGGCGGAATGGGTGGCGGTTGCGATGTTTTTCTTGGTGCAAGGTTGGTGCCGGGGATTGATTATCTGATAGAATCTGTCTCACTGGATGATAAAATAGCCGCAGCAGACATCATCATCACGGGGGAAGGAAGGCTGGATGAACAATCCTTTCAGGGCAAGGTGATTGGAAAGCTGGTGGATCAGGCCAGAAAGCATGGTACAAAGCTCTATGCCATCTGCGGTGAAACAGCAATGAACATCAAGGACCTCAATGCATTGGGGGTGGACAGGTTTGTTGCCCTTTCGGAATTTTCCGGTTCTTCTGCTGAATCAATCGCCAATCCTGAGAAGTTTCTGTCCTTCGCAGTTAAAAAAATACTATAGATTTATGGTATGATGCAACCGGTCAGCACTTGGGAAATATACCTGCATCAGTGCTGTCCCATCTTTCAAAAATTCTAAATTGCTGTGCTGCTGATGAAGGATACATTAAACCAGTGGGGAAAGGAAAAAAAGCCTTTTGTTTTCTTGATTGATTTTGAGTGCAGAAAGCCTCTTGCCTGGTTGATGGAAGATTGTGCGGATGATTTCAAGTATAATTTTCAAGGGGTCTCCAATCACAACTTTTCAAAATCAATACGTCAATTCCAGTTTGATAAAGCTCCGGTTTCGCTTGATGAATATGCAGTGAAGTTCAATAAAGTAAAGGATCATATTTCCTACGGCAATAGTTTTTTAATCAACCTTACCTGTTCAACAACAATCACTACAGATTTGTCGCTCCAAGATATTTTTGAAGCGACTTCGTCAAAATACAGGGTATGGTTCAAAAACAATTTTGTGTGTTTTTCTCCAGAAACATTCATTAAAATTAAAAATGGGAAAATATATTCTTTCCCGATGAAGGGAACAATTGACGCAACTATTCAGGACGCCAAAACAATCATTCTAAACAATCCCAAAGAACAGGCGGAACACGCAACCATTGTTGATCTCATTCGAAACGACCTAAGTCGGGTCTCCCAAAATGTAAAGGTGCTGAGGTACCGATACTATGAAGAATTGCAAACCCAGCAGGGAAAGATTGGGCAGGTTAGTTCAGAAATAGCAGGGGAATTGCCCGATAATTTCAACGAGTGCATTGGAGATATACTGTTTAATTTATTGCCAGCAGGATCAGTATCCGGTGCTCCCAAGAAAAAAACCCTGGAAGCAATTCATGAGATTGAGGGGATTGAGCGTGGATATTATACGGGTATCGCAGGTTATTTTGATGGAGACGAGTTGGATAGTTGTGTTCTGATTAGGTATGTAGACGATAAAAATATTTTTAGAAGTGGTGGCGGGATTACATTTCAGAGTACGTTGGTGGAAGAATATCAGGAAATGATCGACAAAATATATGTTCCAATTTATTGAATCAATCAGGATAAACGAGGGGAGAATTGAGCGCCTCCACTACCATCAATCGAGGGTCAATAGAACGTTTTTGAATTTTGGGAAGTTCCCTTTTTTTCAGCTCAATGAAATAATTACTCCGAATGCATTGAATGCAAGTGGTGTGGTCAAGTGTCGTGTACAATACGACCTTCAACAGGTGCTCGACATAACCTATTCTGCATATGCTGTAAAAAAAATCGGAAGCATCTCTTTGGTAGAATTGGAAGGAAGAAAATATGATTTTAAATACGCTGACAGGGACTGGATTACCAAAATACTTTTGAACGCCGGCACCGATGAAATCATCATGACCGATCAGGGTATTGTTAAAGACGCCTCTTATGCAAACCTTGCTTTTTATGATGGCAAGTGTTGGTATACGCCTCAAACACCCTTGTTGGAAGGAACCCAAAGGGCTTTTTTGCTTGAGGCCAATAAAATTCAAGTTGCAGAAATTAGAACCAGTAATTTGCACCAATACGCAATGGTAAAGTTTATCAATGCAATGATGACATGGGAGGAATCTCCAACTATACCCATGTCTTTGTTAACTTAGTCTTATCCAGACAACGAAAAATGGTTTCATCATGAAAAAAATTATTTCAATTGCTATTTTTATCATTATTGCATTTGTTTCATTTGCGCAAAATGCCTCCAGAACTGCTGTTTGGAATGACAGTTTCAATGAAATGGTTCAAGATGATTGGCTGATAAAACCTCCCACTGCAAAAGCCAACGTGTACAGCAATGAAAAAGAAGGCAGCATTGTACTCTACAATGGTTTGGTGCGCAGAAGCTTTAAGCTGTCTCCCAATTTTGCCTGTTATGATTTTCAGAATATGACAAGCAGCCAGCAATTGCTGCGTGCCATCAGGCCAGAAGCCAAGCTCATCATTGATGGCAAGGAATACAATGTGGGTGGAGCAATTGGCCAGCAGGAAAAAGCATACCTGCAACAAGAATGGATGAAGGGTTTCAAGGCCGGGGAAGCGGATTTTATTTTTGCTGGATATACTGTATCAGACATCAAACCCTACATCAACTGGAAGCGAACAACCTGGGCATCGGTGAACAAACAGGCTACCGGAAAAGCATTGGCCGTCAGCTTTAGGTCTGCAGTCCCCTCACTCAAAGACCTTGCCGTTGTGGTTCATTATGAGCTCTACGATGGCATTCCCCTTGTTGTCAAGTGGGTGGAGCTCATCAACAAAAGCACCAACAACATCGTGGTGAACAGGATTGTCAATGAGTCGCTTGGGCTTGTTGAAGAGGAGAGTGCAGTGGTAGGATCTCCAGAGCAAATGAAGAAACAACATGGCATCTATGTTGAAACCAACTATGCATTCAACAATGCCATGCGTTATGATATCAGCGACCAGACCACCCATTGGTTAACCGATTCATCCTACACCTCTCAGGTTAATTACAATTATCAAACACCATGTGTATTGGAAGTGTATCCTGAAAAGGTAAAGGCGGTTGTGCTTGCCCCAGGTGAAACCATCAAATCACCCAGAACACATGAATTGTTGATGGACAGCTATGATCGGGAAAGAAGGGGGATGATGATCCAGCGCATGTACGCTACCGTTGCGCCATGGACAACGCAGAATCCAATTTTTATGCATTTGGTCAGCAGCAATGATCAACAGGTAACGACTGCCGTTGACCAATGTGCGGCAACCGGATACGAGGCCCTGATCCTCAGTTTTGGCAGCCATTGCAACATGGAGGATACCAGTGCAGCCAACATAGCCCGCTGGAAGAAGCTGACGGATTATGCCCATAGCAAGGGTATTTTGGTGGGGAGTTATTCCTTGTTCAGCAGCAGGAGGATCAACGACGAAACCGATGTGATTGATCCCAAAACTGGGAAACCCGGTGGCGCATTTTTTGGAAACGCACCCTGCATGGGAAGCCAGTGGGGGTTGACCTATATCAGCAAGTTGAAATATTTCATCACCCAAACGGGTTTTGATTTGTTTGAAAACGATGGTCCATACCCGGGTGATGTTTGTGCATCAACGGTTCACCCCGGCCACAAAGGGTTGGATGATTCACAGTGGAGGCAAATGGAATTGCAAAAGCAATTGTACCGCTGGTGCAATGAAAATGGTGTGTATGTCAACGCCCCTGATTGGTATTTTTTGGATGGGACCCACAAGATTGGGATTGGGTATAGGGAAGTGAATTTTTCGCTTTCACGTGATCAGCAAAAGATCTTGAACAGGCAGAACATCCACGATGGCACATTTGAAAAAATGCCTTCCATGAGCTGGGGATTTGTGCCGTTAACCAGGTACCAGGGCGGCGGGCCAGAAGCCGTGCTTGAGCCATTAAAGGATCACCTGAAAGACTATGAAATGCTGATGGTCCAGTATTACGGGGCAGGCGTACAGGCCTGTTACAGGGGCCCCAGGCTATACGATACCACCACAACCAAGGCCCTTGTTTCCAACACCGTTTCCTGGTACAAAAAGTACCGCGATATCCTGAATGCACCCATTGTGCATTTGAGACGGGCAGATGGTCGAGATTGGGATGGTTTCATGCACGTCAGCCCAACCCTGAAAGACAGGGCATTTGTTTTGCTTTTCAATCCAACAGATCAGGTCATCAACCGTCAGGTGTCAATTCCGCTCTATTACACCGGACTTGGCCCCAAGGCCTTTGTTTTTGAAAAAGATTCCATGCATCGGCAGTTAATGGCTGATAACAAAGGCAACCTCAAATTGAACGTGAGCATACCAGCCGGCGGCTATTCCTGGTATGTGATACGTGAAATCAACTAAATACAAAAGGGGGCGGTAGCTTCGCTTTTTTGCCCAAATTGTAAAAAAGATTTTGCTCATTCAATATAAGTCTATAAATTTGGTGGACTAAACAAAATGTCACGTGGCTGAGGGGTTAGGCAGAGGTCCACAAAACCTTCGATGGCGGTTCGACTCCGTCCGTGGCGTCAATGATGAATCTTGCATTCTGTGGGGTGCTGAAAGGGTTGCTGACTAGTTCATGTAACCCTTTCTCTTTTTTTCCTCCATCTTTTCGATGGCATACCTGAGCATGGTCCTGGGCATGCGGGCCGCAAATTCATCAAGGAACTCTTCAATGGCCAGTGGGTCCTTTTTCCATCCCTCCCTTAACATCCATCCTGTGGCTTTGTGCATCAGGTCGTGTTTGTGGGAGAGCATGATTTTACTGAGTTCCAGGATATCTTTCAGGTCATTGTTTTTTCTGATAAAATGCCAGGTGGCCACCACGGCAATGCGGTTTCTCCACAACAGCGGGTCAGTGGCAAGCTTGTACAATATTTTTCTATCCTTGTCCTCCAGCCATTGCCCCAGGATGATGTGTGCGCTAGAATCCACCAGGTCCCAGTTGTTGACACGATCTGCCTTTGACAGGTAAAGGTCAACCCATTCTTTTTCCTTGCCTGTTTTTTTGGCCTCACGGAATTTCTCACACATGATGAGAATACCGGTCAATCTTTCTTCATGGAAAGGGGAATCGAGCAGTGCAATGATGGTTTCCTTGCTTGTAGTCGAATGGTGTTTTTTTACCACAGTTCTTTGATCGGGAACGGTGATGCCATGAAATAAATCCCCTTCTCCATACTGTCCTTTTCCTGTCTTGAAGAAGCGGGGCAGGAATGCAGCTTTTTCTGCTGTTGCAAGGGCTTTCAGGTCTTTGACGATTGCATTGAAACTACCCATCCTAGGCGGCAAGTTTTTTCAGTGCTGCAACAAATGCATCCAGTTCTTCCAGTGTTGTATATACATTCGGTGTAATGCGGCAGCCATGCACATTGGCAGTATCAATGGCAACAGTAAAAATTTTGTGCTCGTCCATCAGTCGTTTTGCGAGGTCTGCTGGTGTCATCCCAGTGATGCCTACGTTGGCAATACCACAAGAACGCTTATCGTCTGTTGGCGTATTGATGATGATTTTAGGAATATTTTTTACCCTGCTGGTCCAGTATTGCTGTATATACCGAAGCCGCTTTTCTTTTCTTTCAGCCCCAATCATGTTGTAAAAATCAATGGCATCTTCAATGGTAAGATCGGTTGCACAGGCATGTGTGCCAATATGGTTCAGTCTACGGATGTCCGAGAGGTCTTTTGTTCCGTCACCAATCAGTGGCCAGGTCTTGGCAATCTTTTCTTTTTTGACAAACAGGAAACCTGCACCCAGTGGCACACTCATCCATTTGTGCAGCGATGTTCCGTAGTAGTCGCAGTCCAGTTCACTGATCTTGTACTGAATATGGGCAAAGGCATGTGCGCCATCCACCATCACCTCAACTCCTTTGCTGTGTGCCATGTCGCATATTTTTCTGACAGGCAGTATTTGTCCGGTAATGTTGACCATATGGGGAATCATCAGGAGCTTGGTTTTGGGGGTAATCGCTTTCTCATACAGCGAAACAATCTCCTCATCGGAGCCAGGAAGATTGGGAATAGATACCTTGTTCAATACAACACCATATCTTTTTGACACCTGTTCAAACATATCAAGCATTGAACCATAGTCCTGGATGGCCATCAATGCCTCATCACCAGCTTTCCAGTCTTGGCCAGCAATGATCAAGTCCAAAGACTCTGTCGTGTTTCTGGTGATGATCAATTCCTCAGGGCTACAACCCGCTACGGCAGCCAGTTTTGCAGCCATGCGTTTTTTGTTATCCCTTTGGACGGTCCGCATGTAGTAAGACCCCTGGTAATTGATATCCCTGATGTGTTGGATGTATTTTTCCAGCGTGGGTTGTGGAATGAAATTGTAGAAGCCATTTTCCAGATTGATATAATCTGGCTTGATCATGTATTGTGTTCTGATTTGTTTCCAAAACTGATCGTCTGCTGCCAACACCGCTGCACTGGTATTCTTTTTTGTTTCAAAAAGGGCGGCCAGTGCGTCCATGCCCAATGTTGCACCAATCCCGGAAAGGGTGGCATTTTTGATGAATGATCTCTTGTTCATGAGATCAATTTAACTAAAAATCGCCAATCAATAAAAAACCTCGAATTTGATTTTTACTTCATTGTCAACTTCCTTGAGCATGAAGCTGGGTCGTGTAACCTTGAAGTCTTCCAACAGGAAGATAAAGCCACCTGTAACCTGCGTTGAACCGTTCACGTTTTTAGTAGTGGCCTTGAAGCTGGTTTCCTTGCTTATGCCATGGAATTGCAGGGTTCCTCTGACATCCAGCTCGCCATTTTTGGACTCAGTAATTCCAGTGCTCACAAAACTGATGTTGGGGAATTTCAGGGCTTCTGTGACTTCGAGTGTATGGGCATCCCTGTTGGAGCTCTTTGAATCAAAAGAACTGATTTTCGCTACAATGGCTACTTTTTCGATATTACCATCTGCCTTCAGCTGCACAACACCGTTCACCTCTGAAGACACGGCATCCCAGCCATGCAACATGTGGTTCATTGAATAGGTGATGGTGGATTTTTTCTTGTCTAAAGGCTTTTTTGTTTGGGCAAACAGCAATGATGGGGCGAGAAGCAATAGGATAAGGGTACGCATAATTTAAAATTTAATGGCGATGACGGCAGCTGCATAGCTGGCAAAAGCAGTGTAGGCTGCTGCACGGTGCAGTTTTTTGTTGCCTGATTCTGCCAAAAGGTTGGTGGCAATCATGCTGGACATGTGTACCACAGAAAGCCATTTGTGGATGCGGATGGCAGATATTTTCTTGTCTCTGTTGATCAATGGTGGTGGCGCAAACAAGGACATGACCGCTGTTGTTGAGTAGGTGATGTTTACAAAAGCACCCAATCCCTCATGCAGATCCTTGGTTTTGCTGTAGTTGCTGCCTGTTGTATTGTAGAGCCTGCTTCCCACAATTCCCTGCCCGATCATTCCACCCAAGGTTGCAAAGCCAAGCACCTGGTGGGTTACCAGCATTCCTCGCCTTAGTTTCAGTTCTTTTTCACGGTTTACTACATTGAGTGGTGAAATAGGCCTCAACAAACCCTTCTGGCCCCAGAAAATTCTTTGTGTCAATAACATTTTCTTGGGGAGCAATTCAGTTGTACTGTCTTGGGTTTTCATCAGGTCACCCAGCAGGTCATCCTGACAGAAA
>CANHSD010000084.1 GCA_947463105.1 Chitinophagaceae bacterium | reverse complement strand
GCTTATAATTCCATCAACGCACCCAAGCAGGCATCCATTTTTCATGATACGGGCCATTGGACTTATGCTGAGCAACGCAGCAGGTATACCAGTTGGTTGTTGTCCAAGCTTAAGCAATAATTATTTGGTTTCAGGCCAATCGGTTTCAATGCCCTGGGCCCTGATGAAAGATTGGAATGCAGACAAGTAACGTGGATTGTTCCTTACCGCTCTTGTTTGTATTCCATTTTTTTGTGCATAGGCAACCAAACAACCTGCGGCTTCACCGATGCTCCATTCTACTGGATGCAGGCGGTAACAACCGTTGGTGATATGCGTTGTGCCTATATTTTTATTGGCAGGGATGATGTTCTCCATTCTGATGGGAAGCAAGGCCCCCAAGGGAATCTGAAAGGGCACAGAAGGAAAATCGATATAGTTGTTTCCATTAGAACTTGGATGCAGGTCTATATGATAATAGCCTATGCCAACACTGTCTTCAAACCGCGCAGACCCGCGGTTGTTTTTGGGCAGGGATGATTGTGCTGATTGGTCCTTTCCAACATGCTCCTCACGGATGGTAAATTCGGCTTTAATTCTTCTTGATTCACGGATGTATGGATACTGTGCCAGACCATCTGCTGTGCCCATCACATCAGCTCTCAAACGCAGTCCTGGCCAGCCTTTTCCGCCATCAGGCCTTGGTGCCTCTGTCTGCAACCAGTAGAGCAGTGAAAGGCTGAGTTGTTTGGCGCGGTCAACATGTTTGTTGAATTCTTTTTCGCTGACATCTGCTATATTTCCCAGCATATAATCATTCTGGGGCCAGTTGACAATGGTGATATCACTCTTGTACACACCCGGCAGAAAATTATTTTTATTGATTATTTTTCTATAATTCCAGAGGTTCAGTTTGTCTCCAGTGGCAATGCCTTCAGGATGAAATCCAAGTGCTTTGGGTTGCAGTGTGGTAGGGCTGGAATACTCCAGGCTGAGCAATTTGCCAGACCATACTGGGGAAAGCGCCGGCACATGTTCTTTCCAAAAATCATATTCCTTTGGTTTTTCAATCACATGGTTTTCTCCTTCAACATAGTCCATGGCAAAACACATGGTGAAGGACTGGTTGTTGGTAGGGTCAGCTTTCTCTGGTGCATGCAATTCTCCTGTTTCAGCCTTTGATTCTGTGCCTGTCACATACTCGGTTCCGGTGAGGGGAAGCAAATCGCCGAGTTCGGTGGCGTCTATAAAATGCTTTGCAAAAAGGGTTGTTGATTTTCCGGTATTCAAATCCTTGACCTGAAGTGAAGCAACGCTATTGTTGGATACCACTGCCTTCTGCGCTTTGTGTTGCAGCAACAGGGTAAGTTGTCCTGTACTCAGGTACTGTGTCAACATCTCAATCATCACAGCATGAGCAATCCTGGGCTCATGGCAGAGCCTTGATACTGCACCATCTCCGGGGTTCAGGTTAGGCCTTGATTTGGCATCTGCCGTTAAAGGATAAAAACGTTTGTAATGATCACGGACCAGGTTGCGGTAATCACGATAGGTCTTTGGTGCGCCATGTGTTTCAATCCATGGATGTTCATCCGGAGGAACTCCCTGTGAAGTAATCTGACCCCCTATCCAATCCGTCTCTTCCGTCAAGACAACCTTCAGGCCATTCCTCAAGGCTGCCAAGGCTGCAGCCACTCCTCCCAGTCCACCACCTGCAATAACAAGATCAACAGTTGGAGCCTTAACTGTCGCTAGCGAGGAAATAAAATCAAAAAAATTTCTCCGGTTCATGTGATGATTTGATGAACAAGTTATTTAAAATATTTAAAAAGTCAAAATTCATCTTGGGAACAACATCAACCTGTACATACAGCTTCAATGCTTTTGAGGGTGAGGGATTTATCAAATAATCCTTAAATTACCCTAATTAAAACAACTGCAAATGGATATCTCCAACAACACCGGAGGAAAAAGCCTTTTTGGTATTTCATTGATTGCCGCATTGGCGGGTTTTATTTTCGGTTTTGATACCGTGGTCATATCAGGCGCCAATCTTCCCGTCAAGGAATTGTGGCATACCACACCTCTTTTTCATGGATTTTTCATCATGTCGATGGCGCTTTGGGGAACAGTCCTGGGGTCCATTTTTGGCGGCATCCCAACAGAAAAATATGGCAGGAAAAAGGTCCTGTTCTGGATAGGGATATTGTTCAGTGTGTCTGCCATTGGCTCAGCATTGGCACAAGACCCCTATACTTTTTCATTGTTCAGGTTCATGGGAGGCATTGGCATTGGCGTATCTTCTGTGGTAGCACCAACCTATATTTCCGAGATTTCAACACCAGTTACCAGGGGCAGATTGGTGGCCATGTATCAATTCAATATTGTTTTTGGCATCCTGATAGCTTTTCTCTCCAATTATTTTTTAGAAGGATTTGGCGGCAGCAATGATTGGCGCTGGATGTTGGGTGTGATGGCCGTTCCATCCATTGTATATACCGTGATGGTTACTGGCATTCCGGAGAGTCCGCGCTGGTTGGAAACCAAGAACAACCAGCAGCAGGATTCAGTCCGGCAGGAACTGTTTACTGCACGCAACAAACGGATCATTGGGCTTTCATTCATGATTGCATTTTTCAATCAGGTGTCGGGCATCAATTTCATTCTTTATTATGCGCCTGAGATTTTGGAAAGGGCTGGTCTTGCAGCAAAGGATTCGCTTTTTAATTCCATCGCCATTGGCGGAACCAACCTGCTCTTCACTTTTGTTGGTTTGTACCTGATCGATCGGTTGGGAAGAAAAACTTTGCTGATCATCGGTTCTCTCGGTTATATCATCAGCCTTTCCATGGTAGCCTGGGCTTTTTATGCTGCTGCATCGCCGGCATTCCTGCTTTCGTTTTTGCTTGTGTTTATTGCATCTCATGCCATTGGGCAAGGGGCAGTGATTTGGGTATTTATTGCAGAAATATTTCCCAACCAGATCAGGGCGTTGGGTCAATCATTCGGTGCCAGTGTGCATTGGGTTTTTGCAGCCCTGATCACCTTGATCACGCCTTTATTTTTAGATGCAGAAGACGGCATTTTCAAAGACAATCCCTGGCCCATTTTTGCTTTTTTTGCCGGGATGATGGCGCTTCAACTGATTTGGGTTTTTCTCAAGGTTCCTGAAACAAAAGGGGTTTCCTTGGAAAAGTTGGAAGAGAATCTTGTGAATTGAAGGTTCATTATTAAGGTTTAACCATGAAATATTTTTTGCTATTGCTCTCACTTTTCAGTCTGTCTGGAAAGGGAGTATCCAAGAAGAGCGACAGGCCCAATATACTTTTTCTGGCTATTGATGATCTTCGTCCTGACCTGGGTATATATGGGAACAGAATAGTCCAGACTCCGAACATTGATCGGCTCGCATCGCAAGGAATGTATTTTACCCAACATTATGTTCAGGTTCCTACCTGTGGTGCTTCCCGCTGTGCGTTGTTAACCGGATTAAGGCCCAGAAATAATGCACAAATCAATAACAATGCATTTGAAAAGCAAACGGTTGGCAGACCTGAATCAGCAAGGCCGGAATCCTTGGTCCACCAATTGAAGAGGAACGGTTACTATACGGTTGGTATTGGGAAAATCAGCCATGCAGTGGATGGGCGTGTATACGGTTATGATGAAGCTCCCGGTGATGTAATGGAGTTGCCCCATAGCTGGAATGAATTCCTGTTTAATCCCGGGAAATGGAAAGACGGATGGGATGCTTTTTTTGGTTACGCCAGCGGGGAAAGCCGCCAAACAATGAAGGGGAACGTACCACCTTACGAGAAGGGTAGAGTTGATGATACTGGGTATCCAGACGGTTTGACTGCAGCGCTGGCCATAGAACAATTGAAAAAATACTCCAAAAGAGACCAGCCTTTTTTTCTTGGTGTAGGATTTTTTAAGCCCCATCTGCCCTTCACTGCTCCCGATGCTTATTGGAAACTTTACAACAGGGAAGACATGCCTTTGGCAACATCCAGAACACCACCCAATGGAATCTCAAAAGCCAGCCTGCAAAACAACAGTGAATTCAATAGCTATAAATCAGGTGATGAGCACCCCACACTGGAAAACCCCATCTCTGATGCCTATTCAAAAAAGCTGGTTCATGCCTATTATGCTGCCATCAGTTATGTTGATGCACAAGTGGGAAAGGTTTTGGATGAACTCAAAAAAAATGGATTGGATAAAAATACCATTGTGGTGCTTTGGGGCGACCATGGTTGGCATTTGGGCGATCATGGTGTATGGGGTAAGCATACCTTGTTTGACTACTCACTGAGAAGTCCACTCATCATCAAATTGCCGGGAAAACAAAACGCCAAAGGGGCAATCGGGAATGTGATAGAAACCATTGATCTGTTTCCGACTTTGTTGAATTGGTGCAATGTGCCTTTGCCCTATGCAATGGATGGAAGAAGTTTTGCCGACAGGATCAACAATACGCCTAACAAAGAGGAAGAGGTTGCCTACAGTTATTTCAACAGGGGCATCACAATGAGGACCGATCGGTACAGGCTGACCAAATATTTCAGAAAGGAAGAGCCCACGATTGAGCTCTATGATCATTTCAATGATCCTGCTGAGCAACACAATATTGCTGCATCAACTCCGGATCTTGTCAGGCAATTGATGCCGTTGTTGGAAAAGGGAAATACAGGATTGTTTAAATAAAAAACATAGTTATCAAGTAGTAGCTGGTCACTCTTTTTTTAACAATTTCTTTTGATTAACTTGCATGCCGTTAGCAACCTACACCCTCAATCATTTATTTATAAAACCAATACTTATGCAACTGATTAAAATCAGGACACTGTTGCTATTCATCATGGCAACGGTAATTTCCTCCTTGGGTTTTGCCCAAACTGCTTACAAGGGAGTGGTCGTTTCTTCGAAAGACAATGCACCCGTTTCAGGGGCGTCTATTGTAAACAACTCAACCAAGGCCGGTACCAAGTCCAATGCAGATGGAACTTTTTCCATCAATGCAAAAGCTGGTGATCGCATTACTGTTTCCAGCGTGGGCTTTGGCAGCATTGAAACTGTTGTGTTGAAAGGCATGTCAGCCATCAACATCAAGCTTGATCCTACAGAAGAAAGCATGGAGTCTGTTGTAGTGGTGGGATATGCTACCCAGAAAAAAGTAAACCTGACAGGCGCTGTGTCTACCATTACGGCCAAGCAAATTGAAGACAGGCCCATCACCAACCTTTCTACATCTCTTGCAGGATTGCTTTCGGGTGTTTCTGTTCAACAAGGTTCTGGTCAGCCAGGATCCGATGGCGCCTCGATCACTGTAAGGGGTAGGGGAACCTTGAGTGGCTCGAGTCCATTGATCATCATCGATGGCGTTATTGGTGCGCTGGATGCGGTCAATCCCCAGGATGTTGAATCAGTCTCTGTCTTGAAAGATGCCGCTTCAGCTTCCATCTATGGTTCACAAGCAGGTAATGGGGTTATATTGATTACAACCAAGAAAGGGACACGCAATAAACTGTCGGTTACATACAACGGGATATACTCTACTACCAGCCCAATGAACATGCCGAATTTTGTTACGAACTACGCTGATCACATGCGCTACACCAATGAGGCACATACCAATCTTGGCCAGGCAATCAAATACAGTGCACTGAACATTGCAGCATGGGACTCTGCCAGCAAGATTCCGGATGCATTGAATCCGCTGGGTGTTCCCAATTTCTTGGCTTACCCCAATACAGACTGGGCAGATGCTTTCTTTTCAAACCGATTGGTACAGAACCACAATGTATCCATCAATGGAGGATCTGACAAAACCACATATCTTCTTTCTGTTGGCTACCTGAACAACCAGGGTACCATTGAAAATACAGGTAGCCAACGTTTTCAGTTCAGGTCCAATATCGAATCAAAGGTTACGAAGTTCCTTACGGTAGGTTCACAAACATTTGCATTGTTTCAAGACGATGATATGGGCAACGTATCGGATGCCTTCACCTATCTCCGTGCAACTACGCCTGGAATCATTCCGCAATACGGTGGAAAGTATGGCTATGCCCAAATTTCCGAAGAGAACCAACAAGCCAACAATGTATTTTCATTTTTGAACAACAGATTGGGCAAAGACCAGACCTCCAGGTTCAATACCACATTGTATGCTACGGCTACTATCTTGAAAGGTCTTTCATTTGAAACGCGTTTCAACTACCAAATGCGCCAGAATGAGTACAGGTCAAGAACCAATCCTGATGCTGGTGTGCGGTATAACTTTGCCACCAATACCCAAATGACATTCCAGCCAAACCCTGCCAACCTCTCTTCTAACTATAGCTACGATAAAAACTACCAGATCACCTTAGACAATGTGTTGCGCTATACTACTACATTGGGTAAAGACCATGACCTGTCTGCTTTTGTCGGATACAACCAGTTGTATTATAATTACTACAATATTTCTGCCTCCAAGCAGGGTATGATTGACTATGGCCTCTACGTTCCAAGCGCAGTATTGACGCCAACAACAACTTCGGGCAGTGAAAATGATTGGGCCATCCGCTCTTTGTTTGGTCGTGTGAACTATGCCTTCAAAGGAAAATATCTGTTGGAAGGAAACCTGCGTTATGATGGTGTTTCCCGTTTTGCGCCGGAGAGTCGCTTTGGTTATTTCCCTTCTGCTTCAGCAGGATGGAGAATTTCTGAAGAGAAATTCATGGATGGCATCAAATGGATCAACAACCTTAAGTTAAGGGCTTCATGGGGAGAATTGGGAAGCTATGCATCAGGCAACTACGATTGGCAGGCTACCTATTCACCCCGTCTCTATTCCTTCAACAATGTTCAGGCCTCAGGACTGGCAGTTGGAAGGTACTCTAATCCTGATCTGAGATGGGAGTCAACCGATATCAAGAACATAGGTATTGATGCATCCCTGTTCGGCAACAAGCTCAACGTAGAAATTGATGTTTTCAGGAGAAATACCAATGGAATTTTATCTACCATTGCCATTCCCATGACCGCAGGTATAGCATCTGCACCTACAGTAAACCTTGCTGGTGTACAAAACCAGGGATTTGAAATCACGCTTGGTACCAAAGGAAAGGTTGGTGCTGTTCGGTATAATCTTTCAGGAAACTTTGCCTATACCGACAACGAGGTTACAAAGTTCCGTGGAAAGCTGGTGGAAGGGTATGTTACAGACGCGGCAGGTGTGAAAACGTTTCAATCCAACCTTAGTGCCGTTTACAATTCAGGAGCATTGGAAGGCAAGATGATCGGCGAGCATTACATTTACAGGACCTACAAGGGGTCCGGTCAGTATACCAATGCAGATGGCTCTGTCAACATCAATGGTGGCCCCAAGGATGGTATGATCAGGACAACCGGTGATTTGGATTGGGCAAGGGCAATGTTGGCTGCTGGCTACAAGCTTCGTCCGGGTACGTCCATTAGAAAAGATGCCATTTGGTACGGAGATCTTTTGTATGCTGATTTGAACGGGGATGGTGATTATGGAAACTCATTTGACAGGGAGTTTACCAATACTTCAACGCTTCCCAAATATGTGTTTGGATTTTCTGCAGATTTCACCTGGAAGTCATTTGATCTTTCATTGATTTTCTCTGGTGCAGCAGGACATCAGATCCAGTTTAATTCAATTGGGTACAACAACTCTGCAGTGGTTTGGGGTAATGCCATCAATGCTGATGTAGTCAAAAGCAGGTATTATTACAATGATGCCGATCCGGCTGATCCCAAAAACAACATCAACGGAAAAAACCCAAGGCTGAAAGTGGCTGATGCCCAAAATGCAGTTGGTAGCGATTGGTGGTTATTTGATGGTTCTTGGATGAAACTGAGAAATGTGCAGTTGGGATACAACCTCCCTTCCAATTTTGTTGGCAGGTTGGCTATTCAAAGGGCCAGGGTATATTTCAGCGGAGAGAATCTTTTCATGCTTACTTCTTTCCCTGGTTTGGATCCTGAATTGGGTGCAAACATCACCTACCCTACGATGAAGCAGTTTGCTTTTGGCCTTAATGTTACTTTCTAATCAACACGAAAAAGACTTTTTATGAAAAAGATATTCATTTTGCTTTCATTGGTTTCAGTTGCTTTCAGCAGTTGCCAGAAAGACCTGCTCGATACGGAGCCCTATGATCAACTCGGCAGTGAAACCATGTGGACCACAGACAACCTCACTGAGCTGGGCGTCAATTCTATTTACAATGCACTCAGGCTCGACCAGAATACAGGTTCTGCCTCTGGGTTGGAGTTGTATCAATACGATCGGTTTGCTATTGGTGGAATGCAGCGTGACGGAACAGATGCATTCCTGCTGGGTACCATTACCCCCGGAAATGGATTGTTCAGCAGCAACTGGAGAAATTTCTACGAGGGTGTTATCAGGGCCAACAATGCCATTGCCAATATTCCTGCAAAATCTCCCTCTGCAGATACAAAGAAAGCGAGGCTGATTGCCGAGGCCAAGTTCCTCAGGGCATATTTTTATTTCAGGCTTAACCAGGTGTGGAAAGGTGTTCCCATTTACCTTGAACCATTCCTTTACACCGAGGCAACCAAAGGCCGTTCAACTGAAGCAGAAGTATGGAATGTTGTACTCAAAGACCTGAGTGATTGCATCGCTGAAACAAATCTTCCTGCAAAGTATGCCAAGGGAAATGCAAGCTATGGCAGGGTTACAAAAGGAGCAGCGTATGCGTTGAGGGGGAAAGTATACATGTACTTAGGGAAATGGGCCGAAGCTGCTGCAGATTTCTCCAATGTTACCGTTTCGGGTTACAGGCTTTTTAACGATTATCGAAATTTGTTCAAGGAACAAAACGAGCAATCTGATGAGATGATTTTTTCTATTCAAAATACCGGTATCACTGGATTGGGATCAACAACACAATTCTTTTGTGGGACACGCTCTTCGTTTGGTTCTTGCTGGAATACCTATATTGTTTCTCCCAATGGTGTTGATCTTTTTGAAAACATGGATGGCAGCAAGTTCAATTGGGATGCCGTAATTCCTGGTTATAATGCAATGAATGTCAGGGCCAGGCAGGTATATTTTTTACGGGATAACCTTACTGCTGCTGAAAGAACTGCACGTGCTGCTCAGGGAGCCGACATGACCAAATACCTTCCAGTAGGGAATGAAGCAAGGCTATTGAAAGCTTACGAAAGCAGGGATCCCAGGTTGTCTGCATCCGTTATCACTCCTTATGCAACATACAACGGATTGTTTGGCATCTCGCCTGCAACGGTTACCAGCAGGTATCCCTTCAGGGCGGAAGCAGCAGTGAATGGCGATTTGCGCACCGATACGCAGGCTGAATTCTATTACCTTCACAGGAAGTTTGTTTACGAAGGCAATGCAGAATTGCTGAACCGTTCATTTGGGCCTATCGATTTCCCTGTGATCCGTTATGCGGATGTATTGTTGATGTGGGCGGAAGCACTTACTGAACTTGGGGATCTTCCTGGCGCTATCGCCAAGGTGAATGAAGTGCGCACCCGTGCAGGCATGCCATCGCTTCAGCAAACCACTCCAGCCCGTCCTACCTTTATTGCCAATCAGGCAGCACTGCGTGATCGTATCCGCAATGAACGTCGGATTGAATTCCTGAATGAAGGCATCAATTATTTCGATGAGTTGAGATGGAAAACGTTGAAGGATACCAAATTTGGCGGTGGTAACGGTTTGCGCAGTGTTTGGGGTGGTAATATTGCCAACTATACCTGGGGCGGTGACCATTTTTATACCTGGGCAATTCCACAGGCTGAAATTCAGGTCAATCCAAATCTGGTTCAAAATCCGGGCTGGCCAAACTAATGATTTAATTGTTTCGGGCACATGAAAATTTCATGTGCCTTTTTTTATTTTATGGGGATATTTAAAGTATGATGAGAAATATAGTCAATTCGTTAGGGTTCGTTTTTTTTGTCCTGGTTTTTTTTACAGCGTGTAAAAAGAAGGAACAGCAAAACCCTGTTGTGCCAGTAGTACCTACGCCGCCAACCCCTGCGGATACAAGGTTTCCAGTGAATCTCCTGGTCGACTCGTTGACATTGGCTTATGTGAAGGAGCAAATGCCCATCAATACTGATATGGCAAATGCTGTAGCTGCTATCATCAATTCTCCTTCGCTTGCAGCATTGAGCAAAACACCAACACTATTCAAGGAAGGGGATTCAGATAACTTTACGAATATTTCCAACCAGGCAACGGACTGTAAGATGCTGGCCTTGCGATGGCTGATGTTGTATGAGAAAAGTCCAGCTGAAGCAAAGCCCTATTTTGACAAGGTTGTGAGCACATTGCTTGCATGGGTAAATTTTGGCAACATTGCCACAACACATCTTCCCAACGAAACGTCTTATCTTGGATTTTATGAAGCCTATTCCGTGGTTAGAAGCAGGATGACAACTGCCGACAGGAGCAAGATGGACACCTGGATCAATGCAAGGGCCCTGGTATTCAGAAATTTTCCTGCAAGGGTCAACAATTGGGAGACCATCCGGATGAATTTTCTTTATTATTTTGGGTATTTGCTGAATTCCCAAAGTCTTCTTGATTATGCAGCTGGCGCATATACGACCTTGCTTAATGTAAACCTTATGGCTGGAGGAAAATCCGAAGACCTGATCAGCAGGGACGCATTTGCTTATCATGCCTACAACCTGGCATTTTATGCCCGGATATTAAAGGCCAAGGCATATTTTGAAGGGTCGACTGCCATGAATACATTCAAAAACAGGAAAAACAACATCAATGTTTCTGTACAAGACATGATGAATTACTGGAAGCCATTTCTCATTGATCCTGTCAACAATGTGCATATTGAATTTGTGAATACCAATTATGCTCCTGATAAAACAAGGACAGACTACAACAAACCCTATGTGCCCTCTTCCTCTGTTTATGCATTGGAGGAATTGTTGCTGGCTTTTCCGGAGACAACCACCTACCTGAAAGGAATCAGTTCTTCAGCAACACGGTACAACAGAAAAGTGAGCGGATTCCTATACTGGCCCAAATAAAACCCAACATGAATATTTCCCGATTGCCAAAAGCTTTGTTCGTTCTTCTATTGCTTACTGCCAACATGGTATTTGCACAAAAGGACTT
>CANHSD010000083.1 GCA_947463105.1 Chitinophagaceae bacterium | reverse complement strand
TCATCGATCCAAAGAATGGAAGAAAGAAAATTGCAGGGTATGTGACAATTTTGCGGTAATTTTTTTGCTCTAGAACAGCACTCAGTTGTACGCCTTCTCCAGCAACCGATCCAACTGCTCAATCTCTGCGGGAGTAAGATAACGCCATTTGCCAACCGCCAGGTTGCCCAGCTGGATGTGCATGATGCGGATGCGTTTGAGGTCCTTCACCTTGTAACCAAACTCGGCACACATTCTCCTGATCTGTCGGTTCAGCCCTTGTTTCAGGATGATGCGAAATTTTCTTTGCCCTTCTTGCCTGATATAACAGGGCTTGGTGCGCTCGCCCAAAATTTTGACACCATTGCCCATTTGCCGGATCATTTCTGGAGTAAGTTCCTTGTCAACAGAAACCACATATTCCTTTTCATTGTTATTGCCTGCACGCAGGATTTTGTTGACAATATCACCATCGTTGGTGAGCAAAATCAATCCCTCCGAATCCTTGTCGAGACGGCCAACGGGGAAAATGCGTTTGGGATGGTTCATGAAACGGATGATATTGGACTTGTCCGTTTCATCCGTGGTGGATGTGACCCCCACCGGTTTGTTGAGGGCAATATAAATCGGCTTCTGCTTATTCTTGATTTTCTCTCCATCAATGGCAACAACATCTCCCGGAAAAACACGGGCAGTCAAAAGCACCATTTCATCGTTGATGGTTACACGGGCCTGTTCAATCAGTTTTTCTGCTTCCCGCCGGGAACAGAAGCCCGAATTGCTGATGTATTTGTTAATCTGGATGCCTTCTTCCTTTGGAACAGATTTCATGTTGGCCCGAAGATAGATAAGAAAGGAAAAACCAATATATTTATGTTATGCAAAAGCTCAAATCCACAGTTTCTCTCTTGTTCTTTTCTCTTGTTATGGTTGCATTGAACGGCCAAGGAAAATACCTTTTCCAAGAAGGCCTGGCCCTTGGAAATGTGCACCAGTATGGAAGAGAAGCCTTGTACAGCGATGGACTGGCCTATCAACTTTACAATGCCGGCATAAAACCAGCTGCAGGCGAATCATTTTCATATGCTGATGGAAGCAAGAAGGCGGAATGGACGGCCATCAAACCCGATAGTGCAGGTAATTTCAGGAGTCCCGCCCTGGGCAGTGGCTACCTTTACCTCACGTATACATCACCCAAAAACCAAACCGCAGTATTGGTGGCCACCGGTCATTCAATGGTCTATGTGAATGGCGCACCACACGCAGGCGATATGTACAGGTATGGGTGGATGAACATCCCCGTTTCATTGAAAAAAGGGGTGAATGAAATCTATATCAGGTCTGCAGGGATGGGCAGGTTTGGCATGATCAATGCGCGCCTTGAATTTCCCACCAAAGCCTTGTCAATACTGAAAACAGACCCCACCCTTCCCTTCCTCGTGAAAGGTGAATCAAAGGGAGAATTGGTCGGTGGTATCGTGGTATTGAATACATCAACCATCAATGCCAAAAACCTGAGCATCAAAACAAGCCTTGAAGGGAAAACGGCTACATCTATTCTTCCATTTGTTCATGGAATGCTGAGCAGAAAAGTAGCCATCACCATACCTGTTCCTGATGCCATCAGCAAAGGCAGCTATACCATGCAGCTTGCGCTCTATGATGGAAGCAAACTGATCGATTCAACCAGCATCCCCATCACTGCAGTGAATCAGGGCGAACATGCGAGTTATACTTTTATCAGCAAAATAGACGGCTCCGTTCAGTACTATGCCGTTGCACCACAAATCGCCACAACCCAACAGCCATCACTGTATTTTTCTGTGCATGGTGCTGAAGTGGAAGCGATTTCACAGGCAAGGGCCTATGCACCAAAAGCAGAAGGACCTGTTGTGGCACCCACCAACAGAAGGCCAAGGGGTTTCAACTGGGAAGACTGGGGCAGGATGGATGCCTTGGAAGTCTTGGACATTGCAAAGAAAAGATTCAACCCCAACCCCCAAAGGATTTACCTGACAGGACATTCCATGGGTGGACATGGCACCTGGTACCTGGGCGCTACCTATGCCGGACAATGGGCAGCCATTGCACCCTGTGCAGGCTATCCAACGCTTGCAGAATATGGGTCGCATGATGGAAAGGTTCCTACAGAAGCCGCAACGGATACCAAAAAATTATTAATCAGGGCCAGCAATACCGGCAACGTCATCAACCTTGCCAAGAACTACAAGGCAGGCGGAGTCTATATTTTCCATGGGGATGCCGACCCGACCGTATCGGTTGATTATGCAAGACAAATGAGAAAGGTATTAGCTGAATTCCATCCTGATTTCAGCTACAAGGAATATCCCGGCGGATCACATTGGTTTGGCAATGAAAGCGTAGACTGGCCGCCGATATTTCAGTATTTCAATCAACATACGATTCCAACCAGTGATGCAGTAAATGAAATTGATTTTACCACGGCCTCAGTTGGCATTTCATCCACACACCATTGGATAACATTACTGCAACAAAACCAACAATACCAATTCAGCAAGGTGATGTTGAAGCGGGACATGAAACTGAAATCCATCAAGGGAACTACTGCCAATTTGAAAAGACTGCAGTTTGACCTGAAAGACTTCAAGGCTGGAGATACTGTCAACATTGAGTTAGACGGCCAATCCATGAATGCAATCGCATCAAAAAATACACCATTGGTCTTGTTGAAATTTGAAGACAAGTGGATAACAAATGAGTTGGCGCCTTCATATGAAAAAGGAAAAATGAGGAATGGAGGATTCAAGGAAGCTTTCCAGCACAGGATGGTTTTTGTGTATGGAACGAAAGGAAATGCAGAAGAAAATGCATGGATGCTGAACAAGGCGAAATACGATGCTGAAACCTGGTATTACCGTGGAAACGGTGCGATTGATATCATTGCAGACACCGAATTTGATTCAGTGAAATATGCAGGAAGGGGCATCATCCTTTTTGGCAACATGTCTACCAATCTCATCGCTGGTTCATTGTTGAAAGATTGCCCCATCAAGATCAACAGCGGTTTCGCTGTTGTTGGTGCAGATACCTTGAAGGGTGCTGATCTTGGGAGCTATCACCTCTGGCCCAACAAAGACAATGGTTTCAGCTCAATTGCCCTGATTGGTGGCACAGGCTTGAAGGGCATGCGTGCTGCAGAAGCCAACCAATATTTTGCAGGAGGCAGTGGATTCCCAGACTTCATGATTTTCTCATTGGACATGTTGGAGAAAGGCGAAACTGCTGTGAAAGCGACAGGCTATTACAACAACAAATGGCAGCTGGGAAAAGACATGACCATCACGCGATAAAACAAATCACGCGCAAATGATAAGATTGAATTGGTGTCATTTCAAGATCTGCTTCAATTCCTTTTCAATCGCATTGGCTATTCGGTAAAAACCAAGATCAGTCATGTGAACACCGTCCACCGTGGCTTCTCCGTCATCACCAATCAATCCGGTTGAAGGAAGAAAATAGATCCCCTTGTACCCTTCTTTCTTCATGGCATTGAAAGCATCTAGAAAATGTGCATTCACTGCTTTTGTTTTTTGGGCAATTGCCGCATTGAACCTTGCATGAGGATAGTCAATGTTGGAGACCAATAATATTGGTGTGCTTGGTTTCAATTTTTTGAGTTGCTTCAGAAAAGGAAGGGTGCGGGTCGCAGCCATTTCAGGACTGAGGTTAGGACCGCAATCAATCACATAGCAAGCTGCATCAATGGTAGACATGATCACAGCCAGCATGGAATCCAACTGCCCATTGCCACTGAAGCCTAGGTTGATGGTTTCTTTCTGCAACCTTCGCTCAAGGATAGCAGGATAGGCCATCCCCGGGCGCATGGCAGAAGCGCCCTGCAAGATACTGGTGCCATAAAAAACAATCGGATGGGCTGATGCCAACACCGGTGCAGCAGGCAGTTGCAGGATGGCATTCTCATCAATGCCAATCTCCACTGAATCTGTATTGTCATAACAAGGGAGATATAAAACATATTGGCGCATGGCGCCATCAAGGCCTTTGATGATGGATGATTCATGACGCGATTCGCTAGATGGACGGCCAATGCCGGCATAATACCATTTGTTGCCATCGAGCCCATACAAATCAACCCCCTTCACGAGCGTACCAGCAACATGCTGAAAATTCACTTCGCCACCGGTCTTCCATTTGGCAGCCACCTGGGTTGAATTGGTCTCAAAATAAATGGCGATGCCGGCGCTGTTTTTGCTGAGGCCCCAGACCGGTTTGCGCAGGTGCATTTCAAGGCTATCAGGGAAGCGCTTGTAGGTGGTTTGCTGAGGGAAAGGCCTGCCCAGGATCTTCAGCGTTGAAGCAGAATGGTATTGGAGTTTGGGCTGCGAAAAGGCCGAAATATTGGCCATAAGAAGCAGAATACATATCATCCTTTTCATACGATGCAATTGGGTTGATTCAACCTCAAGATAGCATTTCGATGACCTTTTGGGATGAGATTTCACAGTTTTCCTTCCACTTGGTAAAATCACCATCGTCTGAAACCCATTTGTAGGAGGAAAGACCAACCCCATGGCGTAAACACGTTTTCGCAATCGCAAACAATTCCATATCAAAAACGGAGCAAGATTTGATCATCTCCAGATAGGCCGGAGCATATTTGCTGTGCTGGGCATGGTCAAAAAAATAGTCTGTCGTGAAACAAGAATAAGGAGAAGAGTCATCCAGGGTGATACAATGGCTTTCGGCTTCAAAAGGGGTATGCCCATAGGGGCTGATGGGCGTTCCATCAATGTCCTGGTAAACTTTTCCCACTTTGATGATCTCCCCAAGCCTGTGCTGTTTTGAACCGCATGAACCAACATTGATGATTTCGGTGGCGCCTTGTTGGATCAGTGAATACGCACCAATGGTTGCATTGATCTTTCCCACGCCAGAGTAGAGCACCATTGCGCCATTGATGGTTTCAACATGGTTCACTTCTTCACCCAATGCGATGATGAAGGCCTTTTTCATTTGTCGGTTCTTTTTGTGCCGGCATACAATTCAAATTCCAGCAACCTGCAATCAATGGTGGCATTGAAGAACTCTATGCGCCTGCTTGTTTTCAAGCGAATGGCCTTTGCAAGATCAAGATTACCCGTAAAAACATATCCTGTTTTTCCTTTGCACCGCTGCTTCAGAAAATCACCGATCCTGGCATACGTGGCATTCAGCTCAACCTCATCTCCCAAACGCTCTCCATATTCGGGGTTGAACATCACAACACCCTCTCCTTCCGGAACCGTAGTGTCTTCAAAATCACAGACCTCAAAATCAATCAGGTGGTCTACCCCCGCAGCAGCAGCATTGATTCGGGCAATCTCAATCGCCCGCTCACTCATGTCGGAGGCGATGATGTTCATGCCGGGCAACTCAACAACCTGCTCATCCAGCTTGATCCTTTCACTGGTATACATTTCCGTCTCATAGCCCAAAATATGCATGAAGGCATAATTGTTGCGCAACAGCCCAGGGGCTCTTTTGGTGGCCATTAGGGCAGCTTCAATGGCCAGTGTTCCTGAGCCACACATCGGATTGATGAAGGGTGTGGCATGGTCCCATTTGGTGGAAAGAATAGTTCCGGCAGCAAGGGCCTCCAGCATGGGTGCCTGACCGGGTAACTTTCTATAGCCATGCTTGGCAAGGGTTTCGCCTGAGGTATCGATGAATATTTCTGCCTGATCGTTTTTCCAATAGAGATAAATAACAGCCCCCAACAAATCGGAACCGGTGGTGGGGCGACGCCTGATGGTATCGCGCATCCGGTCAACAATGGCATCCTTCACCCTCAGGTTCGCAAAAAGATTCGTAGAGATGCTGGGATGAAATACATTGCTGGTGACAGAGAAGTAGCCGTTGGGGGGGATGAGCTTTTCCCAGTGCAGGGTCACCAGGTTTTGGTGGAGTTCGTCAGGATCTTCGCAGAGGAAGGATTTGAGCGAATACATGACCTGGCTTGCACAACGAAGGTGGAGGTTTAACCGAATACAATCCTGCATGGTGCCCATAAGCTCCACTCCCGTTTGAAAAACCCTTTCAGGGCTAAATCCGAGTGCGATGACTTCTTTTTCCAGTGAGGGGGCCAGCCATTTATGGCAGGTAATGATGATTTTTCGTCTGTAGGTAAATACGTGCATGGCGGCAAACTTAAGCCAATCTTGAAAATCGGCTTGATTTATTTGCTGAAGACAAGTTCATTATGAATAAATCCAGTTGAACTTGTAATCCAACGGCGCTTTGATGGAAACGCGCTCTGATATTTTTTTGAATCTGTCCGGCAGGGTCATCAGGTAATCTCTTCCCTTTTCTGCAACATCAGTGAGTTTACAGATGTTACCGATATTCCACTCCTTGATCAGGGAATCCAGGATATTTGCATAGTCCATGCTGGTGTATACTCCCAGGCGCTGGGCGGCATCACTGAAATGGGTCCAGCTCTGTCCAATCTTCTCCCCCTGTTGACGCATGAAATGTGCAGGCATGACAATTTTCTTTCTCATCATGTCTTCAAAAGCCAGCATCATCTGACTGGGATCCAATTCAAATATCTTGGCCACAAAACTTTTGTATGCCTTGGCATGACGCAATTCATCTGCAGCAATCACGCCACAAATTTTGGATAGCTGTACATTGTCGTGCTGTTTGGCGATGGTGGCTGTTCTCCTGTGAGAAATATTGGTGGCCAGTTCCTGAAAAGAGGTATACACAAAATTACGGTAAGGATCCCGTGCCGTACCAATCTCCATCCCATCCGCAATCAGGTGCTGCGTGGTGATTTCCATTTGTTGCATGTTCACCCGCCCTGAGAGGTAAATGTACTTGTTCAGAAGGTCGCCATGGCGGTTCTCTTCTGCCGTCCATCTTCTGATCCATTTGCTCCAGCCCTGGGGTTCTGCTTTGCTGATGCCTTCAATATCAATCAACCAACTTTCATAGGTGGGCAAGGCTTCTTCTGTAATGATATCGCCCACCAAAACAGCCATATAATCGTAAGGGAGTTCCTTGCATTGTTCCTGGATTTCCTTGATTTCCTTTACAAAATCAGGATGGTTGCTTTCAGGTAAAAAATCTGAGGGCTGCCAGTTCGTATCGATATCCTTCAGGTATTCATCAATCTCCCTGTCGATTTGCTGCGCCAAAAACTGCATTACTTCAATCCTGCTAGACTTCATGGTGATGGAGATTAGGGATTGTAGGCAATTTTTAGGGAATCACGAAAATCCGGTCAACGATATGCTGCGGTGAAAATATCTTTTTATTTTGACATTTAGGAAACTATGACTTGTTCCACTGCTGCAATTCTTGAGATTTGTCAAAATATTTAAACCATCAGCCAAAAGCGATTTTCAATGTTTTATTCCAGGAATAGCTCAGTTTCCCACTAACGCATTCTCCAGCGCTTCCACCATTTGAAGAGAGCCGATGAAAAGAGGCGTTTTCTCGTGTATTTGGGTTGGTTCAATATCAAGAATTCTTTTTTCGCCATCTGTAGCCTTCCCGCCCGCCTGCTCAACAACAAAAGCTAGGCTGTTGGCCTCAAACATCAACCTGAGCTTTCCCTGAGGATGATGGATGGTGGCGGGATAGAGGTAGATTCCCCCTTTCAACAAATTGCGGTGAATGTCTGCCACCAAAGAGCCAATATAACGGGCAGCATAATGATGCTCCTTGCAATGGTTCAGGTAGACATGAATGCCGGGCTGTACAAATGATTTTGAAATGCCTTCGTTGATGGAATAGGTGTTGGCATCTGGCTTGATG
Source organism: Chitinophagaceae bacterium (assembly GCA_947463105.1). Taxonomy (GTDB): domain Bacteria; phylum Bacteroidota; class Bacteroidia; order Chitinophagales; family Chitinophagaceae; genus Pollutibacter. Next base: position 3,464 of record CANHSD010000083.1, on the reverse strand, counting down.
TGGATATCAGGGTGAGACAAAACGTACTCCCCCAATGTTGCCTCATACGTAAAGCCGTTTAGACCCTGCCCGGTGGTATAGACCAACATGGTAGAAGATCCGTATAAAACATAACCAGCGGCAACCTGTGCTGAACCTGGCTGCAAACAATCTTCAAGGTTGATGGCAGTTCCAACAGCTGATTTCCTTCTATAAACAGAAAATATTGTGCCTATGGAAACATTGACATCAATGTTACTTGAACCATCCAGAGGGTCAATTGCAACAATGTATTTTGCATCTGGATTGAGCTGGACAATACCTTCTTCTTCCTCTGAAATGATTGCACAGGCTGCACCACCTTTTGAAAGAGCCCTTGTGAAACGAATATCAGCCAATACATCTAGTTTTTGCTGCTCGTCCCCTGCGGCATTTTGATTGCCCACAGCCCCCATGATGTCAATCAGGCCCGCCTTGTTGATCTCCCTGTTGACCACTTTTGATGCAAGGGCGATGTCCCTCAACAATTGTGAAAACTCACCAACAGACTGAGGATATTGTTTCTCGTTGCTGCGGATGAATCGATCCAAAGTGACGCCAATTGAAATGGCAATGCGGGATGATTCCATTTATGCGGTGTTTTATTTTTCAAACTTATACGTATAGCCAACAACCGGAATAATGGGTGTTCCTCCTGTACCGGATGCACCAATGCCCCATATCCCCAAATCGAAGGATGATTTTCTTCTGTTGTTATTGAATATCCGCAAACAGGGTCCACCAAAAAACAAACCAGCCTCAGGCAGGTACCATAGTTCACCCATGAGGCTGAGGTTTCTGGAAAGCCGCTGGTTGCCTGAAAGGCTCATCACTGCTGAATTTCCTCCACCATTGTTCTTTTCGTTGATCCATGCATATCCTCCTGCAAAGGTTACATTGGACTCTTTTGTGCCATGGGTAAAGGCTCCAAATCCTATCCCAAGGTTGGTCTGTGTTCCCCAACCAACGATGCCGGCCAGGCCACCAAAGGCCAGGGTATTTTTCTCATCAATCTTGATGGAATACTTGGCCGTGAGGGCCAATGGTGTACCCACAATGGTAGTGGTGGCGCCTATGGAGAAGTTCTCGGTTACCCCAAACTGCACCTGGTAGGCCACGGCATAGAGGGTTTGGATATAGATTTCCCCCTTGTCCATGGGGATGGCAGAGGGGGTATAAAAATATCGGGAAGGATGTGGGTTGGCGAACACAGGCTTACCTTTGATAAGGGTGGAGCCAGAAAGTTTTCTGATTGATTTGACGGTGTAAGCGGGAATGATGAGCATCTTTCCGTTTTGCAAACGGATCGACACCTCTCTGGCATCCTCTGAAACAATGGTTCCGACAAATTCATCACCGGAGTTGGTTGACAAAACAACAAGTCCTGAATCAGGCCTCGATTTTTGTTCTTTATCTTGTGCAACAGTGATTGAAAGGAATGAGAATGACAAAAGCAGACAGATGATGATTCTTGTCATAGAAAACCGATTTGATTTGAATGTAAACATAAATTGAAAAAATGAATACGCCTTTACAAAATCTACAAACAGGCATTTTTTGTGCAATCCTGATGATGTCAATTTCAGCGAATGCACAACAGCATGATTCAACAATTGAACAAATTTTGGCCAATATCCAACATGAACAGGCAAAAAAAATCATTGCAAATCCCAACAACTACCGCTGTCAGGTCATCTACACACAAATTGACAGAAATGAGAAAGGAACTCCCCGCTTCACCCACCATCGGTTCAATGCAGACAGCAACCTCTATTTCAACCCTGCGTCTATGGTCAAGATGCCTTTGGCATTTCTTTCCCTTGAAAAGTTAAACGAATTGAAAATACCTGGTTTGGATAAATTCACTACCATGGCCTTTGACAGCAGCCATGAAAAACAGGTGGCCATGACAACCGATTCATCCGCCAAAAACTTCAAGCCCTCGATTGCACAGTTCATCAGAAGGGCCATGCTGATCAGCGAAAATGATCCGTACAACAGGATGTACCAGTTTGTAGGACAGGAAACCGCAAACCGAAAACTGATGGAGAAAGGCTATACATCTTCAAGAATCACAAGGCAGTTCATGGGATATACCGAAGACCAAAACAGGCATACCAATGGCATACGGTTTTTTGATGCAGCAGGAAAATTGGTCTATCACCAACAACCTGCGTTCAACAAAGACAGCTTCCGTTTCCCATCACCCATCCTGATTGGTGATAAACACATCAACAGGAACGATGAACTTGTTAATGGGCCTTTTGATTTCACCAGGCACAACAATATTTCATTGGATGACATGCGGCAAATGCTTCAGGCGATGATTTACCCAACATCAGTACCAAAACATCAACGGTTTAATATTACCGAAGCTGACAGGCTTTTTATGCTCCAGTACATGTCTCAATATCCGGCTGAAACCCCATACCCCAATTACGACTCAACCATATTTTACAACAGCTATGTGAAGTTCTTTTTCCAGGATTCAACCCATACAATACCCCCACATATCAGGGTCTTCAACAAAGTGGGTTGGGCCTATGGCTTTTTGACGGATGTCTCTTACGTGATGGATAGCAAAAACAATATTGACTATATGCTGTCCGCCACCGTTTACGTAAACAGCGATGGCATCATCAACGACTCAAAATATGATGAAGAAAGCATGGGCTTCCCTTTTTTCAGGGAATTGGGCAAAGCAGTATACCAATATGAACTCCAAAGACCCCGGGCGCTGCAGCCACCGTTGAAAATGAAAGGCATGGAATACGAAAAACGCGACCCTCAAGACAAAAGACCTACCATCAAGATGGCAGATAATTAGCCCATGGGTTAAACATCTTTCTCATCAAAGGAGAGCACAATCCGGTCAACCGATGCCACCACTTTTCGGTAAGCAATACCAGCTTTGTCCAGCATCAGTTTGGAGGCCCTGGCCGCGTCTGATTGCTCATACTTGTCAGACAAATACACTACTGTGGAAATACCTGACTGGATAATGGCCTTGGTGCATTCATTGCAGGGAAACAAAGCCGTGTAAATGGTACAACCCTTGAGGTCCATGCCAATATTGTTGAGAATGGCATTGAGTTCGGCGTGGCAAACAAAAGGATACTTGGTATTTAGGAATTCTCCTTCTTTGCTCCAGGAAAATTCGTCATCATGGCAGCCTATTGGAAGCCCGTTGTAACCGGCACCTACAATCTTGTTCTTGTCGTTGACGATGCAGGCGCCTACCTGCGTGTTAGGATCCTTGCTCCGCTGAGCAGACAGCAAGGCAACACCCATAAAATATTCATCCCAGGAAATATAATTGGACCGTTTTTTCACTTGTTCGATATGTTATTGTTAAGAAGCCTTGATATTTTTCAAAAATCATAAAATAAAGCATAAGTTCACAAACCAAAAATATTAATTATGAACAAGGCCCGTTTGTCCATTTC
>CANHSD010000082.1 GCA_947463105.1 Chitinophagaceae bacterium | reverse complement strand
GAATTGTACTTTTAATCAACACCTATCCCCTTCCATGAACAAAATTGAACACATCGCATTTGCCGTTGGCTCTCTTTCCAAAGCAATCCCCCTGTTTGAAAAACTGTTGGGTACCCCCTGCTACAAGACAGAAACCGTAGAAACGGAAAAAGTCAAAACAGCTTTTTTCAAGACGGGAGAAAGCAAGGTTGAACTGCTGGAAAGCCTTACTGAAGATGGGGTGATCGCCAAATTCATCGCAAAAAAAGGAGAGGGCATGCACCATGTTGCCTTTGCTGTGGAGGACATCGCCAGCGAAATCCTGCGTCTCAAAGCAGAGGGATTTGAATTCATCAATGAAGTGCCCAAAAATGGCGCAGACAACAAGCTGATCTGCTTTCTTCATCCCAAAAGCACCAATGGCATCCTGATAGAACTTTGCCAGGAAATTGATGTGGAATAGGCCACTGAAAAAACCTGTGGCGGGTAATAGTTAGACCAAATTCAGCTTGTCCACTGCATTTTGTGCAGCAATTTGGCTGGCATCTTTTTTATTGAATGCCTTGCCCTCGGCAATCACCTCGCCGTCAACAACCGCCCCTACCCTGAACAGACGCCTACCATTTTCCAGACGCTCTTCCAGTGTTTCAAATTCGAGCATTTTTCCACCCTTGTTGGCCCAACTGTACAATTTGTTTTTCTGGTTGATCTCAATATTTTCAAGCTCTTCCATGAAAAGATGGGGGATGATGATTTTTTTGATGACCCAGGCCTTGGTCTTGCGGTATCCTTTATCGATGTAAACAGCACCAACAAGGGCTTCGAGGGCATTCCCAAAAATCTGGCTGGACTTGAGGGAGTTGTCGTGCTTGTTGAAAGAAGTGATTTTTTTCAATCCCATCTTTATGGCGATATCATTCAACATCTGCCTGTTGACCATCTTGCTTCGCATCTCTGTAAGAAAGCCTTCCCCTTTGTAGGGATACTTCATAAACAGATAGTCGGCAACAATTCCTCCCAGGATGGCATCTCCCAGGTATTCCAACCTTTCATTGTTTTCTGAAGTTCTTTCCTTTACTGAACGGTGAGAGAGGGCGGCAATATAGAGACTTACCTTGCCAGGAACAAAACCAAGCAGGTTGCAGAGCTGATTGAGAAAATGCTTTTTTTTCTCGCTACTAAAAATATAATATAACCTGTAAAGCAACCGAGGATGTTTATCTGTTCATGCGCTTGTGGCCCTTCAACAAAAATGCTGAAAGGTTGACGACATTAAAGATACTTCTTTACAATGATAGATGCATTATGTCCACCAAAACCGAATGTGTTACTCAATGCCGCTCGAACGGTTCTTTGTTTTGGCTTCCAGAAGGTAAAGTCGAGTTTAGGATCCAATCCATCATCATCAGTAAAGTGATTGATGGTTGGCGGAACGATATCGTGAATAACTGAATTAATACAAGCAATGGCCTCAACAGCTCCTGCAGCACCCAACAGATGACCTGTCATGGATTTTGTTGAGCTGATGCTTAAATCATAGGCATGATCTCCAAAAACGCCCAGGATTGCCTTTGTTTCAGCAATATCACCAAGCGGAGTTGAGGTTCCATGCACATTGATGTAGTCGATGTCTTCGGGTTTCATTCCTGCTTCTTCCAATGAGGCCCTCATTACATTGAGTGCTCCCAATCCTTCAGGGTGAGGGGCTGTGATATGGTAGGCATCGGCGGTGGCGCCTGCTCCTGCAATTTCAGCATAAATAGTGGCTCCCCGGCGGATGGCATGTTCCAGCTCCTCAAGCACAACGGCTCCACTTCCTTCACCCATCACAAATCCATCCCTGTCTTTATCAAAAGGCCTTGAAGCAGTTTTGGGATCATCATTGCGTTCGCTGAGTGCTTTCATGGCATTGAAACCTGCTACACCTGCATCGCAGACAACGGCCTCAGAACCACCGGCAACCATCACATCCGCTTTGCCAAGCTTGATATAATGGAAAGCCTCAATAAGGGCATGGGTTGAAGATGCACAGGCACTGACTACAGCAAAATTGGGACCCCTGAAACCATGGCGCATGGATATATGCCCGGCCGCTATATCAAGGATCATTTTAGGAATGAAAAAAGGATTGAACCTTGGCGTTCCATCCCCTTTGGCATAGGCCATGACTTCTTCCTGAAAAGTAAGCAACCCGCCGATGCCACTGGAAAAAATGACTCCAGTTCTGTCTGGGTTGACATTGTCCTTTGAAATTCCGGCATGCTTGATGGCCTCATCACTGGATACAATAGCCAATTGGGTAAAGCGATCGACCTTTCTTGCCTCTTTTCTATCAAGATAAGCAACTGGATCAAACCCCTTTACCTCACAGGCAAATTGTGTTTTGAATTTGGAAGCATCAAAGAGTGTGATGCGGTCTGCACCAGATACACCGCCCAACAAGCCATTCCAATAATCCTGTACGGTATTGCCAATGGGGGTGATGGCACCAAGTCCGGTGATGACTACTCTTTTCAGTTCCATAAATAACAATAATAATGAGGGAGTACCTATTACTTTGCGTGCTCTTCCAGATAAGTTACCGCTTGACCTACAGTTGTAATCGTCTCAGCTTGTTCATCAGGAATGGAAATATTGAATTCTTTTTCAAATTCCATGATCAGTTCAACTGTGTCCAGAGAATCTGCTCCGAGATCATTCGTAAAAGAAGCCTCAGGTGTAACTTCATTCTCATCAACACCAAGTTTGTCAACAATAATTTTCTTTACCCTTGTTGCAATGTCTGACATGATTTTATTTTTTGGTTTATTGGGGGCAAAAATAAACTATTTGAGATAAAAACAAGTCTTCTTGCCAATTTCTATTCATTTATTTTTGGACCCCAAAATATCACAATTCATTGATTATCAATAAATAATGCTGTTCATGGCAAAAAAAGTTATTTATCCACTGTTTTATGACAAAAAAGAATGGCTGAAGTTTTTTGTAATTGTCCAATGAATTAACTTGTAACATGGCAATTAAAATCATAGACCACGGTTCCAAGGAATACGATCAGATGATTGAACTGAGGAAATCAGTTTTGAGAAAACCCTTAGGGCTAACCTACTCCAAAGAAGATCTGGAGAGGGACAAAAATGATTTGCTGATTGGCGCCTTTGAAGAAGATGACATCCTCGCCTGTTGTATACTCACCAGAAAACTACCCAGCACCTTTCAGCTGAGGCAAATGGCAGTAGACCAGAAGATGCAGCGAAACGGCGTGGGTGCCGCCATCATGCATTTTGCAGAGAACCTGGCCAAGGATGCTGGAGGAACGCAAGTGATGATGCATGCCAGAAAATCAGCCATCGGCTTCTATGAAAAACTTGGATATGCTCCTGGTGGTGATGAATTCAGCGAAGTAGGAATTCCTCATGTTGAGATGAGGAAGAACCTGATTTAACCCTTTTTGATGTGCTCACGGAAAATTTTTCTGGCACTATCGAGCTGCTCCTGCTCAGGAAATACATCTTTGGGGATCAGGAAAAATGATTTGCTGTCAAAATACAGGTGAAAGAATCCTGGTGTCTCGTAATAACTGCTGAACTCCCTCCAGGCCCAGCTTTTCTGCCCATTTGCGGTTTCAATAAAGAAATGGTTCTCTTCTATAGAGATGGTAAACTCGTCCTTGAATGTCTTGCTCTTGCGGTAGATCATGGCTGGAAGCCAGATCCAAAAGGCAACCATCATGGAGATCCACAACACCGAACTCATGAGGAAAGGCAGGGGCGAAATCAGCTTCAAAGCATATAGCACGGCTGCCAATAACGCAAAAACATTGACCAGAATCATCAGTAGTTTGATCTCCCTCCTGGAAATGAAATGGTACCGCAGTGCCTGCAGTACCATTCCTTTGTTGTAACGTATGTTCAGTTTCACATCTATGTTTTAGCTACAGCCCATGCTGTTTCCACAATTAAGGCATTTGTAACAGGTGCCACTCCTCACGGTGATGTGTCCGCAGGTTGAACAGGCCGGTGCATCACTTTGCATGCTCTTCATGAATTCCTGTGTGCTGTTTTCAGCCTTCACTGCAGCAGGAGCTTTCTGGGCTTTGGGTGCAGGTGCTGCACTGTTGGTGGCCACTACCCTGACATCAGAAAGTTCGGGCTTTGAATCACTTTCAAACCTTGGTGTGGTATCATCCCAGTCATCATTTCCCGTATTCATCACCTCTGGCTTGTCCAGCACATGAACCAGGTCTGTTCTGCCAAGGTACTCATAGGCAAGTGCACGGAATACAAAGTCTACAATTGATGTAGTTGATTTGATGTTTGGATGATCCACCATTCCTGCAGGTTCAAACTTGGTGAAAACAAACTTTTCAACAAACTCTTCCAAAGGAACACCATACTGCAAGCCCACAGAGATCGAAATCGCGAAACAGTTCATCAGGCTGCGAAGGGTAGAACCTTCTTTTGCAAGGTCAATGAAGATTTCTCCCAGTGTATTGTCACTGTACTCCCCTGTCCTGAGGAAGATGGCCTGCCCATTGATTTTGGCTTTTTGGGTATAGCCCCTTCTCTTGGCAGGAAGTGTTTTGCGTTCTACAATTCTTGAAAGCTGGCGTTTGAGTTTAGTATCCGGTGATGCCTGCATCCTTTTCTGCAATTCATTCAGCAATTCTTCAACTGTAAGCTTGCTCACGTCGATGAACGGGCTATCGGTTGAGGCAATTGCTGCTTCTTCGGCTTCCTCTTCAGTGGCTTTGCTATCGCTCTTGTTGCTCAGGGGTTGGCTGAGTTTGGAGCCATCGCGGTAGAGGGCGCAAGCTTTGAGGCCAAGCTCCCAGCTGAGTTGGTAGCAATCAGATATCTCGCTGATGGTGGCTTCGTTTGGAAGGTTGATTGTCTTTGATATGGCACCACTGAGGAAAGGCTGTGTTGCTGCCATCATGTAAATATGGCCATGGGCATGGATATAGCGCTCGCCTTTCTTGCCACATTTATTGGCACAATCAAATACTGGATAGTGCTCAGGCTTGAGGTGTGGCGCACCTTCAATGGTCATGGTTCCGCAAACAAAATCATTGGCTGCATCAATCTCAGCTCCCTTAAAGCCAAGGGCCTGTAACATGTTCCAATCAAAGTTGAAATATTGCTCTGGTTTGAAACCAAGGCGCTGCAAACATTCTTCGCCAAGCGTATAAACATTGAATACAAACCCAACTTCAAAAGCTGCCAGGGCTGCATCATCCAATTTCTTGATTTCCTCGGCGATGAATCCTTTCTCACTCAATGTTTGATGGTTGATGAAAGGCGCTCCGGCAAAAGAGGCTGAACCTACTGCATATTTGATGATGGCATCCTGTTCTGCTGCTGTGTATTTGAGGTTGGCCAGTGCCTGTGGAACAGACTGGTTGATGATTTTGAAATAACCGCCACCAGAGAGTTTCTTGAATTTCACAAGGGCAAAATCAGGCTCAACACCAGTGGTATCGCAATCCATCACAAGTCCAATAGTTCCGGTGGGCGCAATAACCGTTGTCTGGGCATTGCGGTAGCCGTATTGTTCTCCCATTTCAACTGCATCATCCCAGGCCTTGCATGCTGCTTTGAGCATATAATCCGGACAGTCTTTGGCTTTTATGCCAAGGGGCTTGATGCTGAGGCCAACATAGGCCTGGTCTGCATCATAGGCTGCGGCACGGTGATTTCTCATGACCCTCAGCATGTCTTCCCTGTTCTCGGCATAGCGGGGGAAAGGTCCGTGGATCTTGGCAATCTCAGCTGAAGTCTTGTAGGCAATACCCGTCATGATAGCGGAAATGGCACCAGCAATACCCCTTGCCTCATCACTGTCATAAGGAATACCGCTGACCATGAGCATGCTGCCGAGGTTGGCGAAACCAAGTCCGAGTGTACGGTAATCGTAGCTGAGTTGTGCGACTTCCTGGCTTGGGAACTGTGCCATCAGCACAGATATTTCCAAAACAGTTGTCCAAAGCCTTACTGAATATTCAAAACCTGCAACATCAAATGTATTGTCTGATTCATTGAAAAACTTCCTGAGGTTGGCAGAGGCCAAGTTACAGGCGGTATTGTCAAGGAACATGTACTCGCTACAAGGATTGGAAGCCCTGATGCGTCCACCCTGAGGGCAGGTATGCCATTCGTTGATGGTAGTATCGTACTGTGTTCCAGGATCAGCACAACGCCATGCTGCGTAGGATATTTTCTCCCAAAGGGCTTTTGAAGATACCTTTTTCATGACCCTGCCATCCATACGGCCGGTCAGCTCCCAATCTTCCCCTTTTGCCAATTTCTCGAAAAATGCATTGGGTATCCTGACTGAGTTGTTTGAGTTTTGTCCGCTCACCGTCCTGTAGGCTTCTCCTTCATAATCGCTTGAATAACCTGCAGCAATCAAAGCAGCTACTTTCTTCTCTTCTTCCACCTTCCAGTCGATGAAGGTTTCAATTTCTGGGTGGTCAAGGTCAAGGCAAACCATTTTGGCTGCCCTACGGGTTGTGCCGCCACTTTTGATGGCACCCGCTGCGCGGTCACCAATCTTAAGGAAGCTCATCAGACCTGAAGATGTTCCGCCTCCACTGAGTTTCTCTCCCTCTCCACGCATGTTGGAGAAGTTGGTGCCCACACCTGAACCATATTTAAAAATCCTTGCTTCGCGGACCCAAAGGTCCATGATGCCACCCTCGTTCACCAAATCATCATCAACACTGAGGATGAAACAGGCATGCGGTTGTGGACGCTCGTAAGCGGAAGTAGATTTCTTCAACTGACCATCTGTCTGGTCTACATAATAATGTCCTTGTGGCTTTCCCTTGATGCCATAACATTCGTGTAAGCCAGTATTGAACCATTGGGGTGAATTGGGAACACAGGCCTGGCTGAGAATGGAATATACCAGCTCTTCATAGAAGACGGTAGCGTCTTCTGTTGAGGCGAAATAGCCATAGCGTTCTCCCCAGACCCTCCAGCAATGTGCCATACGGTGTGCAACCTGCTTGGCAGAAGTCTCCCTTCCAAGAGAACCATCGGCCTGGGGCACACCAGCCTTCCTGAAGTATTTTTGTGCGATGATGTCTGTAGCGATTTGGCTCCATTGCTTTGGAACCTCAACATTGTTCATTTCAAAAACAACCTCGCCGCTGGGATTGCGAATCACCGAAGTACGGTAGTCGTAATCAAACATTTCATAGACAGCTACCTTGTCTGATGTGAACTGTCTTTTGAACTTCAGACCCTTTGTGCTATTGCCGGTGGCTGCTTTTGATTTGTTGTTTGCCATATCGCTAAATTGTTAAATGTTGGTGAAATCTGCCTAATTTCAGGGACAGAGTACGAAAATATCTACCTATTACCTGATTTCAAACCCCTAAATATCAACACCCTGTTGATAACTCCAACAATCCGCAATGGCAGTGGATTGGGGATTTTGTTCACTATTTTGTAAAAAAATATTTGGCAGTTTTTGGAGAAATCAATAATGTAAAGGTGGGCAAAAAAAGGGAGCCGCTTGGTGACAAAAGTCATACAAAAGGCATGACGAACGTTTATCTTTGTCTTCTAAAAAATCATCAGTGCTTTGAAAACATACAACCGCATTATTGTTTTATTTTTCCTTGTTTTATTTTGCACATCTACAACTGCCCAACAAAACAAATTTAGTGGCTGGGGAATGACCTTAAATTCAATCAGGCTCAATCCAAAATTCAACCTGATTTTTGACAGCCAACTGCGGTCAAATGACCGGTGGGAAAAAACTGAGACATTCATCCTCAGGCCAGGATTAACCTATGTTCTGAACAAAGATGTTTCACTGAGCGCAGGGCTGGCGTTGATACACAATTGGAAAACAATTGGAGGGGTAAGAGATGGCGTTTCAGACAACAGGATTTGGCAACAATTGGGGATCAACAAGCAAGTAAAAAAAGCCGTACTGCAACACAGGATCAGGATAGAAGAAAGATGGATCCCCGTATTGAAAGTTGCTGGCAACGATATTGTGAAATCAGACCCCAAGTTCAATGCACGGTTCAGGTATTTCACCAGATGGTTAAGCCCATTTTCAAAAACAGAAAAACTGACAAAAGGCATGTATTGGGCTGTCCAGAATGAATTCTTCTTCAATGCAGCTGGCGCAAGCCATGCCAACAGAAAGCTGTTCGACCAGTCGAGGAGCTATGCCGGAATCGGTTACCGCCTGAGCAAACAAGCCGACCTGGAAGTTGGCTATATGTTGGTCTATACTGAGGGCAGAAACAAGGAATATAGCACCAATAACGTCATACAGCTTTCCAGTTTCCTTCGTTTATAACAAAGTTTTTCGCACATTTGCAATAGAATAGCCCCAAAAATGCATCACTCCACCTACACCACGATACTGGAAAACAAAAACAAAGGAAAAAAATCCTTTGCCGTGTTGGTTGATCCAGACAAAACATCTGTTGCCAAGACAGATGAATTGATTCGTTTGTGCATTGCAGCCTCAGTGGATTTCATTTTTGTTGGTGGCAGCCTGGTGGTCAGCGACCATTTAGAAGAATTGGTGCAACATATCAAAAGAGAATGTTCAATTCCGGTGATCCTTTTCCCAGGGAGTCCATCACAGGTTACCCCCTTTGCTGACGCCCTGCTCTACCTTTCCCTGATTTCAGGAAGAAACCCAGAGTTATTGATAGGCCAGCATGTGGTTTCAGCCCCCGTTGTCAGAAAAAGTGGCCTTGAAGTGATGTCTACTGGGTATATGGTTATCGATGGGGGGGCTCCAACAACAGTTTCTTATATCAGCAACGCCAATCCCATTCCTTCTGACAAAAATGAAATCGCAGTATGCACGGCAATGGCTGGTGAAATGCTTGGGCTTAAACTCCTTTACATGGATGCGGGTAGCGGCGCCAGAAAACCTATTCCAGCTGCCATGATTGCAGCAGTTTCATCCCATACAACCATTCCACTGATCATCGGTGGAGGCATCACCACAGCAGAAAAAGCATACGAAAACTGCAAAGCAGGTGCCGATATCATAGTCGTTGGCAATGCCATTGAGAAGGATCCTGCACTGATCAGTGAAATCAGCCAGGCCATCCACGCCAGTGCAACAACAGACCTAACCGCCCCGGTACACTAAACTTGTGCCTGATTTTAGCCTTTTTTCTAAAAAAAATCAGTTTATTTGCAACTCACAATTTTTCTTTACAAGACAGACACAGAAAAATGATTAAAAACCTGACCTCTTCATCAATAGCAGAAACGGCTCCTGCCGCTTCCATGCGTTGGGTTTTTGCTGTACCAAACGGAACAGTTTTTTTACGCCGACCGATTCCATTTTTGGTACGACGTTGATAGATACCACCCCCTGAGTCCGACACAAGTCGTTTAACCGGTTAAGCCCTAAGTGGCTTCATCCGGTAACAGTCAATTTTTCAATTCGCAGCACAAATGGAACAGCAAAAACAAGTTTTTGATATACATATCGCCAGTGAGCAGGATTACGGTTTTGCCGAAGAGATCTGCCTGGAAATGGAAGAATCTGCAAAAGCCCGTGGAACAGGTATTGCCAAAAGAAGCCCTGATTATATCCGCCAAAAAATGAGCGAAGGGAAAGCGGTAATCGCCCTGACCCATGCGGGAGAATGGGCTGGTTTTTGTTATATCGAGACATGGGGGCATGGAGAATATGTGGCCAATTCCGGACTGATTGTAAAACCCACACTAAGAAAAAGCGGATTGGCCAAATTGATCAAACATACTGTATTCAAGCTCAGCAGGTCCACCTACCCCGATGCAAAAATATTCGGACTTACCACAGGGTTGGCCGTCATGAAAATAAATTCTGAACTGGGCTACGAACCCGTTACCTATTCAGAACTCACACAGGATGAGGATTTCTGGGCCGGTTGTAAAAGTTGCATCAATTACGAAATCCTGATGAGCAAGGAAAGAAAAAATTGCATGTGTACTGCGATGCTCTATGATCCCAAAGACCATTATGATCCCGAAGAAACCAAACAGTTTTTTGAGGAAAATGCAAAAGGCCTTGAGCGGTTGCTCAGGTTCAGGGAATGGAAGCTCCTGAAACCTTTTCTCAAAAAAGATGAGAAGTCTTCCAAGTCGTTGAAGAGCCTACTTTCACCATTTTTCAATTTCTAAAGCAAGCGATACCATGTCAAAAAAAGTAATACTCGGATTCAGTGGAGGATTAGATACAACCTATTGCGTGAAATACCTTTCTGAAGAGAAAGGATACGAGGTACACAGCATTATCGTCAATACAGGTGGTTTCACAGAAGAAGAACTGACCAATATCGAAAAGCATGCACATGCCCTGGGCGTTGCATCCCATACCACCGTAAACGCCGTAAAAACATACTATGACAGGATTATCCGGTTCCTGGTTTACGGCAATGTGCTCAAGAACAATACCTATCCCCTAAGCGTTAGCGCAGAGCGCCTCAGCCAGGCCATCCATATCGCTGAACATGCGCAAAAACTGGGCGCTGACGCAGTAGCCCACGGCAGCACAGGTGCAGGAAATGACCAGGTCCGGTTTGACATGGTCTTCCACATCATGATTCCGGGAGTAGAAATCATCACACCCATCAGAGACCTGAAACTGAGCCGTGAACAGGAAATTGAGTACCTGCAATCCAAGGGTGTCAACATGAACGCTGAAAAGGCCATGTACTCCATCAACAAAGGACTTTGGGGAACCAGTGTGGGAGGCAAAGAAACCCTTTCATCAAAAGGTATGCTCCCTGAATCGGCTTGGCCAACACAGGTAACCAAACATGATCCTGAAGAGGCTGTGCTTGGTTTTGAAAAAGGTGAACTTGTTTCAGTCAATGACAGACAATTTGACCATCCCTCCGAAGCCATTCAATACCTTCAATCCATTGCAGGACCCTACGGCATTGGCCGCGACATACACGTTGGCGACACCATCATCGGCATCAAGGGAAGGGTTGGCTTTGAAGCTGCTGCACCCATGATAATCCTCAAAGCACACCATGCATTGGAAAAACATGTCCTCACCAAATGGCAGTTGCAATGGAAAGACACCCTGTCTCAGTTCTATGGCAACTGGTTACACGAGGGTCAGATCATGGATCCGGTGATGCGCGACATAGAAGCATTCCTTGAACATTCTCAGGAAAATGTAACGGGGAAAGTATTTGTTCAGTTGATGCCATACCGGTTCCAGGTAATCGGCATCGAATCTTCCTACGACCTGATGAACAGCAAGTTTGGCAAGTATGGCGAAATGAATG
>CANHSD010000081.1 GCA_947463105.1 Chitinophagaceae bacterium | reverse complement strand
TACCTTTCCTTGATTATTTTCTGTTCTTCTGGCTTCAGTTGATCAAGTCCAATGGGTTTGTCTTGTGGCCGGATTCCTTTTTGGTTGAGCCGGTTAAACAAGCTCCAGTTCCGGGTATTTTTACCGGGTGCTGGATCTTCGGGTTCCTGTGCCCTAAGATCATATCTTGTAAAATCAATCAGTTTTTCTGGGGTATTGGCCTGCCAGTTTCTTAAGGTTGCCATTCTGAAATCTTTGTTCATAAACCACTTGATTTCCATTTCAGCTTCTGATCCGCAAATGCCAGATCCACGCTGAACAAATTGATAGTTGATGCTGTCGTTGTTTTTGTATTGCTTTCGCCAAAGCATTCCATATTCCCCCTGGGTAATGAATTTTGCATCTGGCCACCTGCGTCGCGTCTCCTTCAGCCAAATTTCCAATCCATCCAATCCATTTCTTCCATTATAGCCATATATTTTATACGCATCAACAAGGCTCATTTCCCATATGCAGGTTACCCATGCAAACTTATTGAGTGCAAATCCGGTGTCAAAATGAGCTGCGGTGGTAGACAACATTTCCTTTGTTCCAATATCGGTTCCCTGGCGGAGAATCGTCTCAATTGGACCCACGCCTTGCCTGCTGCCGCAACGGATGCCATTGATAAACCTGGGTACTGAATACCTGGCATTCAGGAAATCAACGGTCCAGCCATCGAGATTTACACAATCAATCATGTCTTTTTTTCCCTGGGCTGGCTTGCAAAAATGTTCACGTGATGGGTAATAAGGATAGGAAATCGATCCCTCTCCATCACCGTTGTCTACGGCATACTGACTCCATATATTTCCCTGGCAGACATGAATTCCTTCTTTTTCTGCCAGGTACTGCAAGTTGTCGGCAGCGAGAAACCCAGCAATGATGCTTTTGGGACGGTATCCCCCACCCACCATTGCTGAAACCATCTGCAAGCCTTCATGCAGGTCGCGGTTAATTTGCTCACGGGAGTTGTACATGTTGGCAAAATACCCACCTGGTAAAAAAGTAATCTCATCACCAAATTTTTGGTGATAGGAGACAACCAGTTTTTTCAACTCCACATAATTCGGACGCTGATCTTTCAAAGCAAGCCAACTGAAAGACCATGTAATTCGCGCACCTGGCCAAGCGTTTTCTATGGTTTCCCTAAATTTTCTCGCTCCTTCTGGCGTGTGAATACTTGATTCGTCTGTGCCATGAAACGCATCGCGTGAAGTTTCAATCTGGTTGACCCTCACGACTGTGCTGAAAGTAAAAAAACGATTTCCCAATAATGTAAGTCCTTCCTGAGCAGAAATATTCAAGTGCAGCAATGCAAACTGCATCAAAAGCAAAACAGCAATGCGCGGATTGAATCTTTTCATCTTTTAAATTTAATCATAAACAGATACTTTAAAATGCTTGGGTTTGAATTATATTAATGCGCATCTGAATCGTTCTCAGCAAGTCCATCCACCTAACGCTTAAATCCCGTAACCGGATCGACTGTGAGGGCCTTTGGTAATTCTTTTCTTGGAATTTTCTGGTTCCGCATCGCTGTATTGTATACAAATGCTGCCACAATCGTAGCCGACTGTTTGAGGTCATCTGGCATCAAATGGTCGTAGCTGTCCATGTTGCTGTGTTGTGTAACCAATCGATCCTGAATAAACTGGAATCCGGGTAATCCAATTGTATTGAAAGAAATGTGATCAGTACTTCCCGTATTTTGAATGGTAACGGTTTTGGCCCTTAGATCATTAAAGGGCGCAAACCATTGTTGGAAGATATTTCGCGCTGCCTCATTTCCCTGGAGATGGATCCCCAACACTCTCCCTGTACCGTAATCCAAATTGTAGTATGCTGAAAGTTTATCATGTGCCGGTAATAGTTTCATTGTTTCCGCATCGCCAAATGTTTTCTTGACATAACCCCTTGATCCCAATAAACCTTGTTCTTCTCCGCTCCAAAGCGCTATGCGTATTGTTCTTCTTGGTTGTACTCCTATTGCTTTTAGTATCCTGATGGCTTCCATCATTACGCAGACACCTGCTGCATTATCAGTGGCGCCAGTAGCTGCAGGCCATGAGTCAAGGTGAGCACCGAGCATCACTACTTCTTCTTTCAGGTCTTTATCAATACCGGGTATTTCAGCGATTACATTGTATCCTTGTGTATCATTGGTTTGGAATTTTGTTTTTACATCCACATCCATTTTTACAGGAATTTTATTTCTGAGCAGGCGGATGATCGTGTTATAATCCTCCAGACCAATCGCGATGTCCAGAAAATTATCCGGATCGGTTATTTTGTAGGGGCCTCCTTGCAGAACAAAAACTGTACCGCTATGGTTATCGGGAGATGAACTGAGTATGGCTATGGCGCCTTCTTTCACAGCCATTTTTTTAAGTGCATTCAGCACACCTCTTGGCATAACATTTTGTGTTTTGTTTCTTTCAGTTCTCCTTCTGAATGCAGCAGTATCCTCACTTTCAGATACTTCACCTAATTTTTTCAGGTCCTCATCACTGCGGCGAAGAATTGCTGGCCTATTGCTGTGATCATAGGTCATCAGGTCATCAAAAATCAATATGTTGCCTTTAAGTTTATTGCGATAGGCTTCAAGTTCAACAGAATCTTTGGCTGAGATCAGGATCACTTCTCCTTTTTGCAGACCATTGGTGCCTGAAGTCCAGGTTTTGGGATAAGCAATGAGTGACCTGTACCAGGGAGATGACATCGCCACATAGGATTTTTCCAATTCCCACCCTTTTCCAAACTCACCCCATGGGTCCAATTTGGCATTGACCAATCCCCATTGGGTAAATTGGTTTATGGCGTAATTGGCAGCACGCATAAATCCTGGGGAATTGGTGACCCTTGGTCCACTTGCGTCAGTGATCTGAAATGCAATATCCATGACTTTTGAATGCACCAACCCTTCGGTTCTGATTTTTGCCATTACTGCCTGGTCAATATTTTCAGTTTGTCCATTGAGTACGATTGGAAATGCAAAAAGAAGGGATATGGAAAAAAGCTTGATCAATTTCACTGGAGTATATTTTTAATGATTGTAATGATTGATGTTATTTTTTTAGGTTATTCATCGGCGCCTGGGGAGAAGGTACATATCCCTTTTCCATGATATCCATAAAGCCCAGCAAGGCACCCCAATGATAAAATGCATCACTCCATGTGTTGGCTTCTCCACCAAGTCCGGTTTCGGCATGATAATTTTCACATACATGCCGATCACTCGACCATGTTTTTAAAAGCAAGGCTTTTGATTTTTCAACCATATCTTTTTTGGCACCTGGTATATTGTAGTTTCTCATGCCCAGGTAAACCAAGAAGTTCAATGGTGCCCAGATCCTGCCCCTCCAGTAATGGTTGTCCTTGAATGCCTTGTCATTGCGTGCAACCGAAGGCAAGATGTATTCTCCCCAGAATTCATTTGGGTTGTAAAAATGTTCCTTCATCATCCTTGAGGCTTGCTCCAGGCTGGGAACTTTTGTCAGCAAGGGATAGAATAAAGTAGGCGTTAATCGGTAACTGGGTTTTCCTGTTACCAGGTCTTTGTTCAAGTATAGTCCAAACTGATCATCCCAAAGTGTCTCTAGTTTTTTGGAATACTTCTCTGCTCTTTCTGTTAATTCTTTTGCATCATCCGCATTTCCCAAAATGGCAGCTATCTCAGACAGGCTCTGGCAATCGGCTATGTAAAGGCTCATCAATCCAACATCAGCCATTAACATCCGATGGTTTACGCTGTCAAAACCAGCATCGTCCCACATGGGAGAATTGTCCATCCCGGATTCCCATTTGGCAGCCTTCATTTTTCCGGATTCAGTGGCTGAACGAGATTTACTCTTGCCATAATCATAAGGATCTGTTCCATGTACAAGGTATCCGTCTATGTCCCTGTTGGCCGCGCGCCAACGGTTCCAGCTGAGCAATTCATTGTATATTTCCTTTAAAAACCATTTCTCCTTGTATTTTCTGTAAATCTCCCTCACCACAATGGATCCAACCTGAGGTTCTGTCCGGTCTTCACTTTTATGCCCATACTGTGAGTTGTTGGGTACAAATCCCCTGTCTGTAATCTCTTTTGTAATAGCAATCGCATTGGCATAGGCCAGCTCCTTGTTGTCAAGCGATAACATGTAGGCTGCGAAATAAGTATCCCAACCGAACAATACCCAGTCGTTTGAAAATGTGCGGCTTACTGGGTTGATAATTCTATTGTTGTTCGGGTCATAAATGGTGGTCCATGCAAGCACTGTTTGCATGGCATCATATGTCTCTGGAGATTTATCTGCCTTGAACCTTTCTGACTCGAATTCCAGTTTCGCCTTTTTGATCATGTTCTCAACGAACTCCACCGGCTTTGACATGCCTGATGAAATTGCAATTTTTTTGTCTAAGGGAATGTGGAAGGCACTGGATGATATTGTTTTGGTATTTCCATTGACATAGACTTTGATATTGTTCGTTGGTGTATTTCCGACAATCAAATGCTGATCAATGTTTACTTGACCTTTTCTGTTCCATAGCATCTTGGGTGTAATCAGCAATGAATCACCTGTTGATGCTTTCAATGGGCTTACCAGTATATACAATTCATTGTCCACTGATGCACTTTGCACCCGTAACCGGATATTGTGCCATTCTACTTCAAGTTCCGTATAAGTACCATCATAGGCATGTGGTCCGGCAATGACCTGCTCTTTGCTGTCATAATGATCCCGGCCAATCAAGGTTTCCTCCAGGATTTTACCCTGCTGGTCTTTTATCGCAAGGTTGATCGAAAAGCATTCAGGCAACAGTACATGAGACAACACACTGCGGGTATTCCAGGTATTCCAGCCATGCATAAGCCTGTTGCTCATTTCTATTGCTTCTTTTCCACTGGGTTTCTTTGCAGTCAATTGATTTTGTGCGACAGCGCAGTCACAGAAAATCAACAACAGTGATATTGGGAAAAACAGAAGTGCATAATTCTTTTTGTTCATCAGAATTTTTTAAACTGTTGATTCAATCTTGTGGTTGAACAAGTTGGTATGGGGCATCATAAAATCCTACATGACGAATCCGCCATTCCACTGGTTCATGAAAGACAGGATGAGGAAGACGCATCTCCCATGTTCCAATTTTTTTTAACATCGATTTGGTTTTGTCGGGGTATAAAACTGAAACATCATGTTGTTCAGCAATATCCTCCGAAAGATGATAGAGCATTGGTAAGCGATCTGGCAACCTGATCAATTTCCAGTCTCCGTCTCGAATGGCAACACCTGCCGTATATCGCCATTCCATGGTTTGATGGGGCATCCCTTTTGTACTGCCTGTCAAGTAAGGTAAAATATCAACACCTGTGTAATGATCTTTTTCCGAAACCAGACCGCCGGCAGCTTTAATGAAAGTAGGACAAATATCAAGTGCAGAAACCGGCGCTGTGAATTTTTTTTCGCCATCAAGCAGGGCTGGCCATTTTAAAATGAAGGGCACCCTGATCCCGCCTTCCAATAAAGTGGTTTTTTGTCCGCGGAGCGGTGCATTGATTGAACCATTGGAAATTGAATTTGCGGGTCCGCCATTATCGCTGATGAAAACCACCAGGGTATTGCGCTCCAGGCCTTGTTCCTGTAGTGTTTTCATTATTTTACCAATGTTTTGATCCAGCCGGTAGACCATTGCGCAATAGGTTTGCCTTAGTTTGTCTTTTACATGACTGAATCGTTTCAGGTCCTCATCTGTTGCCTGCATGGGTGCATGGGGCGCATTAAAAGCAGCGTATAGAAAGAAGGGTTGATTGTTGTGCCGCTTGATAAAATCCATGCTTTCATTTCCAATATCATCTGTCATATAGGTAAGCAAGCCGGGCTTTTTGTAATTGCATTGGATGGCAGATTCCATGCCAGTTCCATTTTGTTTTGCAGTAACATAATCATTCCCTCCATCCAAAAATCCCCAGAACTCATCAAATCCTCTTTTGACCGGATTAAACTGAGGTGCTGCACCAAGATGCCATTTGCCAATCAGCCCTGTGGCATAACCAAGCGACTTGAGTTTATTGGCAAGGGTTTGTTCAGTTAAAGGAAGCCCCAGATAGTTTGCATCAAATCCAGGTTGATTACCAGCAAGGTTATCGTTGAATCCAAAACCAGCCTGGTGTTTGCCGGTAAGAAGACCCGCACGCGAAGGAGCACATACAGAAGAAGAGGCATATCCGTTTGTAAAAATCACGCCTTCCCTGGCAAGCTGATCGATGTTCGGGGTTGGAATTTGTTTGCTGCCCTGGATCCCCAGATCACCATAGCCCAGATCGTCTGCAACAATCAGAACAAGGTTTGGCAATGCTGTATTTTTGGTCCCAGATAAATTCTTGTTTTCTATTTTCTGCGTTTGACCATATGCGTTGGCAAACAAAAAGGTGATTAGGATAACCGATGAGCAAAGGCTCTTGTATAACAGAGCTGTTGCCAATTTAATTGGTTTATGTTGTATTCCAACTGTTATTTCTACTGCATTGTATATTGTCATCTTTGTTGTTCTACTTTGTATCCATCAACAGATCTGGCAATCTCAGCCAATAATTTTTTTCCTTCATTGATAACATCTGCAGCTGATCGCTTGTCAAGTGTTTTGGTGTTGATGCTGCCCATGAAATTATTCAATTCTTCTCTGGCGGCAGCGGCTTTCCTTGATGGATGTTCTGCCAGTTCTTTGCGCAATATTCTTATTTTCTCATAGTCCTGAATGCCTTCCCTGAGCCTTTCAAACCGTACTGAACTTTGGGCGTTTGGGTAAACAAAATAAGTATCTCCACTTGGCCACCGGATGAACCTGGAATCCAGCAAAGGGTTTTCAGGCCAGCTGTTATAGGCCCATCTTAAGAATCCATCGAACCCCATGGCCGAGGCAAACCAGCCTTCATAGCAGGATTCAGCAGGAGGCGAAAATGTGAAATTATTGGGCTTTGGTATTCCGCAGGCCACATAATAGGTTGTTTTTAGGCCAGAACGTCTTCTGGCATCAATAACATCCCCGGCAAGCGTATCAACATGTCTCCAGTTGGAACTGAAATCATAAATGGCCGGGTTGATTTTGCCATAATAGAAGCCAGCCATAGAAATTTTCAATTCAGGGGCTGTCTCCTTCAAAAAAACGAACATTTTTTCCATTTCTTCTTCTTCCCGTTCATCAAGCGCAATGGCCGTTTTATTCAACCAACCCTTGGCCTTCAGATGGGCTTTGAAATCACGCAAGAAGCTTCTCCACATGTCCTCATATGCCTTTGTTCCTGGTATCGATTCAATGGTGATGGTTTTGGAAGACTTTTCATCAAACCACGAAAATTTATTGCCAACGGGAACCATTGAATAGCAATTGATTTGTTCTTTTATCCCTGATTCCATGGCAAGGTTGACATAGAGATCAAATACTGAATAGTCATAGGACCAGGTGCCATCCGCTTTTTTGACCCACTTGATCATGGACCCATATGGATCAAATGTCTGACCTGCCCAAGGGTCCTCAATCAGCGTTGTGGTGATGCATTTCTGTCCCGCTTGGGCAAGCATGGTCAACAAAGGTTTCAAAAGATTGATGTGTTCCCGTGACCATAATTTTACCTGGTTGAACCTTCCAACAGCATAGGGATTCTGCCAAAGGTCAAGATGGAAGGACCATGCTGAAGGCGCCGGAAGAGACTTGTTAATCACTTCCAATGTTATTGCATGGTTTACCGTGCCGGACCTCGATTCCACTGAAATATTTCCCTTGTAAACCCCCGGGGGCGCCTGTGGTGGTATTTCAACAGCAATCCATACAGGTTTTGTCTCTTGGGAATTGATGCCAAACTTGTTGGCTTTTTTGAGCAGGTCAGGACTCATCTGTGATGGAGATTTATCCAAATCCCTGGTGCCGCATCCGCCAGCAAATTCATTGCTCAAAACATAATTGACGATAGATATGGAGATGATTCCCTTATCGAGTTGATGATCACTGTTGCGAAACGGACTTGCCCTGACAATGACCTCATCTTTTTTTTCAGCAGACCAAACAAGCAAGAGGCAATTGATCCTTTCTCCTTTCCAGCCCTGAAGATTGACGGAAGCAGAAGTTTTTCCCGAAGGAGGAAGACTTTTTTCGTAGGCAATATCAGTGGATCCAAACCCAGTGTGAACGCCAGGTTTGATGGTCTTCCAGGCAGAGATCTCATCAGCAGGGTTGACAGGGTCAGGTTGAAGATCCCAATCCTTGATTACAGTAAAAGAGATACAGCAAACTGAAATGACAACAAACAGGCCTATGGTATTTTTTTTCAATTGTGCTATTTTCCTGTTTTTCATACCTGTTTTTGCATTGCTGATTCATTTATATTTATCAACTCGGTTCAAAGGGAAACACAATGCTTCAATTTATCGCTTGTTGCGTATAAATCCTATTGAACTGATAAAATCAGGTTAAAACAGGTGAAGAATTGTTTAGTCTTACTCTAAAATTTATTGTCTAAACTTACAGTATGAAATCTAAGGGTATAACAGCTCCTGCAGCGATGATGTTTTTATTGTTTTTTTTATTGGGTGGTTCATTGTTCTCACAGGTTCGTCCCCACCATATTTTTGATAACAATATGGTTTTGCAGCGCGACCAGCTTGTCAAAATTTGGGGATGGGCCAATCCATCTGAGCGCGTAAAAATTGAATTTGGGGGACAGGTTAAATCGACTCAGGCCAATCAGCAAGGGGAGTGGTTTACCCATCTTGATCCCATGAAAGCAAATACCCAACCCCAGGACATGAAAGTTTCCGGAAAGGTTGATGCGGTAGTATTTACAAACGTATTGGTTGGTGATGTTTGGGTACTTGGAGGCCAGAGCAACATGGAGATGGATTTATCCAGGATCTTTCATGGCGATGCAGAAGTTTTATCGGCCAATTTTCCCAATATTCGCCTCATGACCATTCCCAGTTCTGCAGGTCATTTACCAAAGAAAGATTTTGAAAGAATCAATGAATACGATAGCTGGAACGACAGGTACGATAAAAAAGGATACTGGTTTGCTTGCTCTCCTTCAACAGTTGCAACATTCTCTGGATTGGGCTATATATTCGGGAGAAGAATACATTTGGCCAGCCAGATACCCATTGGTTTAATTGATGCATCATTGGGAGGAACTACGGTCGAAGCCTGGCTAAGCCCCACGACACTGAACAAGATGCCTGAGAACAAAGCCTTGGTAAAGCAATGGAATGAAAAGGAGGCAGCATATGATCCGGTTGAAGACCTTAAAACAAAAATCACCAATTGGGAGAAAAGAAGCCTGGTCCTGAAAAGCCAGGGATTGGAACCTGCTCCAAAGCCAGTGGAGCCCTCGGTAAGGCCTTCGCTTGACAGGAATTTTCCCGGATCATCCTATACGGGAATGGTGGCAATCATTGGTGGGCTCACTGTAAAAGGAGTAGTCTTTCATCAGGGTTATAACAATGCCTTGGGCGATGCCCGGCCTACATTATACGCAGCAAACTATAAAGCATTGATCAATGACTGGAGGACGTTGTTCAACAACAAAAATTTACCCTTCGGAGTCATGGAATTGAGTGCCGGGGGAGAACCACAAACTTTGGATAATTATGAATTGAGAATGTTGGATCCTGCACCATACATTCGTGAAGGACAGTTCAATGCCTTTAGGGATTTACCCAATACAGGGTATGCTGCTGCATACGACCAACAAGTAAACTGGTACCATCCTCAAAAAAAAGCGGAAGTTGGTGAGCGGATGGCCCGCTGGGCATTGTCAACCCAGTATGGTTTTAAACTGGGATGGGAACCGGCAATTTATAAGCGCATCGAAAGGCTCAAGGACCGAATCATCGTAACCTTTAACAAGGAGGTGAAATCCTCTGATGACAGGCCTTTGGAAGGTTTTTCAATCGCAGGAGCTGATCAACATTTTTATCCTGCAAAAGCCGAATACCTGAAAATTGATAATGAAAAAGGACAAAAAGTCAATGATAAAAAAAGGGTTGTTGTATGGAATGATCTTGTTGTTGATCCGGTAGAACTGCGTTACGCCTGGGCCCGCAATCCCTTGGGCAACCTTGTCAACGATGCAGAAAGAATTATTCCTGTACCGCTTTTTAGAACAGACCATTGGGATTATCCAGAGGCACCCTACCTGAATGGTGAATATGAAGAATACCGGAAAAAACAGAAAATGTTGCAGCAACAGGCAGAAGAACTTGCACGCATCAGGATCATTCAAGAAGCAGAAAAACTGTTGAAAGAAAAGAAAAAATGAAGCTGCATAAGCAGGCCATCAATCTCAATCATTAAAACCCAACATTTAAAATAGAACGAATGACATTCTCAAAATCTTTATCCTGGAAAAGCATTTTCATGGAGATGAAATGCAGCATCATGTATGTTTTTTTCATGTTGATGGCTACCCTTGCTGCTGCGCAGGATTCCACCAATAAACCACTGAGAAAAGGAAATATTGGTGGGTATATGATCACACGCCTGGAGAAAGTGGATCAATCATTTAATGCAGGCTACTCCATGTATGCGGCTGCTTGGCCTTTGGTGAAGGAATATCCGGGACGCAGTTTTCAATCAGGCTTGTTCGGCACCTGGATGCATCCTGAACACGATGGACCTCTGCCAGTGGAAAAATTATATACTGATATTGAAGGAGGACTTGGATGGTGGCGCGATACAGAGTTTGCAACCGCAACACCAAAATTTATTATGGGTGGTGTGCAATTGAATTTTGCAGGATGGGCCAATGGGCCTGGTGCAGGAAAGGGAAGGGACTGGAGCAAATCCAAAGGTAAATATGGTGTTGCACAACTGAGTCCATGGTTGTTGTGGCCTCCAGACGGGCTCAATCTTCGCCAGGGCACCTGCGGAGAATGGTTCGGAAGTGGCTATCTGCCTTTGCCCCTCACTGAACCGAAATTGGTCACAGCAGGCAAAGACGTTCCAACCGGCAATCAGTGTTGGACCTTGTTTCTAAATACCGGAAATTTCAAAGGTCCGGTAGCATTCTTTACACCCTATTTCTGGAGCGAAGCTTCTGTTGACAATCCACTCCTGAGCGGATTGTTTCCAGATACGCGCCCATCAAAGGCCAACAAACCTTTTCAGATGGAAACGCAACACATCCATTCCTTTGAAGCGACAGATTCCAAAGGGAATACCTATGCCCGGATGGCTCCTACACAATATCCAGTGGGCCCGGATGGCAATTCGGAGTTGTTGCAACG
>CANHSD010000080.1 GCA_947463105.1 Chitinophagaceae bacterium | reverse complement strand
GCTAAAAAACGTTTAGTTAGCTGTCATGAATTTCCATAACACCTTTTCCTTGTAGGAAAAAACTTTATCCGTGGATCTCCTGATTATTTCGCCATTCAGTTCACCTTTTTCATTCTTTGAGACAATAAGTTTGGTTCTGGAATTCATCCCTTTCTCATAGTCAAAAGAAATCCCATCATCATCATAAAGCTCAGTAATGGCCGGCATATTGCCATAGTGCCTGATTTCTAAAGCCAATTTTTCACCGGGAGCGGGGGCATGAAAATGGGGCGGCACCATGGGTATGATTCCTCCATCACGAACAAACAAGGGAATTTTTTCCAGTGATGCCGTGATCACCAATTGCTGGTTTTCTGCGACAAAATCTCCTGTATAGAAATCATACCATTTCCCTTCAGGAAAATAAACGGTTCTGGTCTTTTCGCCTGCAAACATGGGCGCTACCAATATATGATCACCCATCATGTATTGATCCTTGATATCTGATCTTTTCTTGATGGCATAAGGGTTTGTAGTCGCATCCAATTTAGAGGCAGTTATCTTTGAAGAAAAACCAAATCCATCAACCAATTGCATGGAGCGAAAAGGTGGCTTGCCTTCAAAATGGTACTGTGCAAAACAATTGTAGATATAAGGCAACAACTGCATTCTCAACTGGGCAACATCTTGTACAGCTTTCTCTACTTCGGGGAAAGACCAGGGTTTGGTACCATCGGCCCACGCATTCAACATGGCCATTGGAGAAAAACAAACAGATTGAATTCTCCTCACCCACTCCTCTGCCGTCTTAGAAGCCCGGACCTCAGGCGTCCACAAAACACCCGCAAAACTGCTGTTCACAAGGGCTGTTATAAAATCCTTGTGGTTGTAATAATCATTGTATATGACATAAGGCATTCCGCTTGCCCCTGCATTGGAAGCCCTTGTCAAACCATAGGTTCGCTTGTTGACTTCCCTGAACCAACCTGCGGTCATTTGCTGCATTTTCAATCCATAGATTTGTCGCATTTGCTCAGCAGAAAAACCTGAAGGGAAACTGGCAACATCGGGCCAAAGCCAACTGTCGTATCCATCTGTCTCATCCATTTTATATCCACTTACACCCAACTGCAGGTGCTGCTTGAAAAAATGATCCTTCAGGATTTGCTGGGTTTTGGGGATTGTTATGTCTGGGACAATGCCATTCCATACGGTATGCGAGCCGGACAATGGTTTAAGTTTCGGATAAAGTGTACCCACGGGAGAAACATATGGATTGAGCCAAAGATTGGCACGAATTCCCTGATGCGACAATGAATCGATAAAAGCCTGTGGAGCAGGAAACCTTGTCTTGTCCCACTCAAAAGTACAGGGATAGGCCATGCTTTGCCATCCGGGTTCAACCCCAATAAAATCAAGCGGGAAGGCATGCTCCTTGAACTGCTGCACCTCCTTTAAAATATCTGATTGCGAATACAATGTCGGTACACGTTGCGTAAAGCCAAGGCCCCATTTGGGAGGAAGGTATCCTCCGCCATTCATGAGGTTATAGCGCTGCACCACCTGCATGGGAGTTGGGCCCTCAAACACATAAATGATTGCCCCATCTGCAGGAACCAATATTTCTACTGCATCGGAATATGGATGGGCGCTCCATTTCTTGTTGGTATTCCTGTCCATCAATTCAGGAGGATTTTTAGCATCAGTACGTACCCCTGTGCCAGCATAAACAGTAATGTATCTGGCGGCATCTATCAACACGCCATATCCATTGGAGGAAACATAGAAGGGCACTGGCGCATGTGTGCGGCCATTGTCTTCCCCATTGTAATGGTCAACATGCAGATTGAAAATTTTTCCACGTTGATTGACATTTTTAAAATTGAGTCCAAAGCCATAGAGCTGTTCTCCTTTTTCCAAAGGAAAACGCAGATAGGTCTTGTGATCAATAACGGACATGCTGATTTCCCCTTGGGGCAATGGGAAACCACCCTTGGGTAATGTTGCGATTGCCTCCAGATTGGGACGAGCATCTGCAATGGAAAGCAAGGTCATGGCATCGGGTTTACCAATCACTGCTTTCCAGATTCCGGGATGAATCATTTTCCATTCAGGGATGGATTGGGCACTGGCATTGACAACAGCAAATAAAAGCATTGCCAGAAAAGAGATTTTTCTACAGTTCATCTTGGTGATCATTTTATTGTGCATTACTTGGTAAACGATAAATTAAGATAGTGATTTTACCAATAAAAAAACCCTTGGATATTGAATACCCAAGGGTGTGGTTAAGTTACCAAGAATGGTACTTTAAATAAGGCTATTTGTATACTCGGATATAATCCACCTCAAAGGTTGCATTGGTGAAAGCTGGATCAACAGGGCCACCAAATCCTCCGCCCATGGCCAAATTCACAAGGAAAAAGAAATTCTTGTTGTAGGGGATGGAGGCGTTGTTCGCAACAGTATGAAACAATTTGCCGTCTACAAAAAATTGCATTGAAGTACTTGTCCAATCAAACTTGTACACATGAAATTCGGTAGAGGCATTTTGGATAACGGTCTGACCTTTGACAGGATTGCCGCCAGACCTGCCAGGATAATGCAGGGCTGCAACAATTGTATTGAGCTCTGACCCCCTGTGCTCAAGGATATCTGTTTCGCCACAGGCAGGCCAACCAACAGTTGGGAAATCAAAACCGAGCATCCACACTGCAGGCCATGTACCAACAGCGGCAGGAACCTTGGCCCTGATTTCTACGGTACCATATTTGAATTCATACTTGCCGCGGGTCAAGAGCCGCGCAGAAGTATACGCACTTCCGCTGAAGTTTTCCTTGATGGCTTTGATCTTCAGAAAGCCATTCTCAACCACTGCATTTTCCAACCTGTTGGTATAATACTGCAGTTCATTGTTACCCCAGCCGCTTGGGCCTGTTCCGATATCATAAATCCACTTTGCAGGATCTGGTGCACCATTTTTATCAAACTCATCAGACCAGACAAGGCTAGGAATCGATGGCTTTACTGTAACGGAAATGGTTTTCTTTGCTGAAGCAGAAAGCCCTGCACTGTTTTTTGCCGTTACCGTAACCGTATAATCAATGGTTCCTACAGTAGCATATTTGTAAGTTATTGCACCAGTCGGCACATCCTGTATTTCACCATTTCCAAACTCAAATGAATAGGCAACCGCATTGGTAGCGGTAACGGTGAAATCAACATTTCCAGAGCCATCTGAACTCACTGTAGCATTGATCACAATATTGGAAGGAGCAGGATTCTTGGGCGTTTCAGCCTTCTTGCAGGAGGCAAAAACATTCAATGAAATAATCGCCGCAAAATTCACCAATAAA
Organism: Chitinophagaceae bacterium; assembly: GCA_947463105.1. Lineage (GTDB taxonomy): Bacteria > Bacteroidota > Bacteroidia > Chitinophagales > Chitinophagaceae > Pollutibacter. The sequence continues at coordinate 7,947 of CANHSD010000080.1, read as the reverse complement.
TACTTCATCATCTATGGTTTTACTTTTAGTTTTTGGTACCAGGCCAATCCATCTTTACCGATGGTCCGGAGGTTCATTGTTGTAGGCGTCAGCGAAAGTATCTCATAATTTGTACTTCCCATCCCAATGCAAACAATACCATTACCCGGAACAGAAAATTCTATCCTTGTAGAGTTTGCTGGAGTACTTGCAGAAGTTGCATTCATGAAGGACAGTTTCTTAACACCCTTGGTAGCAATCGGATATTGTCCCTCGGCTCCACTGAGTCCGTAATAACCAACGGCAGCGCCCAACACAAAAGTATTCCCCTTGTTGTCTACATCCATGGTGATTTGGTTGTTGGCATCTTTGGCAAAAGTTATTTCATCGTCATAAAAACCATCAGCAGCCCTTGAATTGGCTCCTGCAGCATACCAGATGGGGGCAAATCCATCATTTGGGCCAACACCAAAATGTCCGTCAGCATCCTTGTCGCACATCCATTTTTTGGATGCCCCACCAGTGAGGTTCTGCAGGATGGCCGCAGGAATTTCAAAGGCAACAAATACTTTCACCTTCTTGCTGATGTTAGATACTGCGCCACCTGCCCCTACTGCACTCACCGTGATGGTATAATCATTTACGCCAGGTGTGGTATACTTGTAATTGATGGTGCCTGAAGGAACCATCAATACTTTACCGTCACCAAAATCAATTTTATAGGTAATCACCTTGCTTGCTGTTGTTGTAATGGCTACTGCACCAGAACCATTTCCGCCTGGATTAGCAACATCAACTCCTGCTACAGTTGCCGTCAAGGTAAGATCAGCTGGGCTGGTAAGATCGCCAAATGCATATTCGGTTTTTTGGCAAGATGCGAATGCAATAGCACCAGCCAAAGCCAACAGACAGTTTTTAAAGAATTTCGTGTTCATGTGATTCTTTTTTGGAGATTAGTTTACTGTAATATCATCAAAGTAATAGGTAAAGTTGGCAGAGCCATCACCTGCAGTTCCAAGATCAAAAATCAATACCACACGCTGGTAAGTATTGGCTGTATTGATGGCGCTGTAGTCAAAGCTGAGCTCTTCCCACTGTCCTGACTTGGTGGTGGCAACCTCTTTCTCAAAATTGATTCCGCCGTTGGCCAGGTTCTCCACTTTGAACAGAAGCTTTGCTCCCACCCTTGGAGAAAACACTTTCACCTTCACGGTTTTTCCAGCAGAAAAATCAATGGGTGAAGCCAGTTCAATGAAGCTTCCACCCCATGCCTGACCGCCTGGTCCTTTTACCATTTTGCCCACTTTGTTGCTGGTGTTGATGCCGGTTTTGCTTGGATTGGCCACTACAGATGCATTGCCTCCATCAAAATTAAAAAATCCGTAGGTTAGAGTAGAAGACTCAAAATTCATTGGGACACCCAACTCATCTGCTTTCAGGCTTTGAGAAATATCATCAAAATAATAGGTGTAATTAGATGATCCGTCACCTGCAGTACCAAGGTCAAATATGAGCACCACTTTTTGATAACTGTTGGCCGTATTGATGGCAGTGAAATCAAAAGTGAGCTCTTCCCATGCATTGGCAACTGTTGTCGCAACCTCTTTTTCAAAAAAGACACCACCATTGTTTTGGTTCTCTACTTTAAGAAGAAGTTTTGCACCAACCCTTGGAGAATGGACCTTCACTTTCATGAATTTCTTGGTAGAGAAATCAATGGGGTTGGCAAGGCTGATAAAGCTACCTGCCCAAACTTCTGGGGCGCCCTTCACCATTTTACCTACTTTGGAGCTGGTGTTGATGCCAGTTGCATTCGGGTTGTTCACCACTGATGCGCCTGCACCACCAAAGTTGACAAAATCATAGTTCAATGCAGTTGATTCAAAGCTCATGGGCAAGGCCAATTCTTCGATGGTATTAGTTTGACGGAGGTCATCAAAATAGAAAGTAAAATTAGCAGATCCGTTTCCTGGGGTTCCAAGATCAAAAATCAATACAACGTTGTTGTAAGCATTTGAAGTATTGATTGTCCTGAAATCAAAGGTCAGGTCTTGCCACTGGTTGGCAACGGTGGTTGCCACTTCTTTTTCAAAAAAGATACCATTGTTGGCAGCATTTTCAACCTTCAACAATACTTTAGCACCAACCCTTGGAGAATAGACTTTCAGCCTCATGACCTTGTTCACAGAAAAATCAATGGGGCTGCTGAGGCCGATCAGTGAACCACCCCAAACTTCGGGTGCGTTCTTAACCATTTTACCCACCTTGGCGGAAGTGTTGATGGTTCCTGGCTTAGGATTGGCGATCACAGATGCATCTCCACCACCAAAATTTACAAAACTATAGGTCTGCCCAACTGTTTCAAAATCAAGTGGTAAAACAATAGGAACCTTGATGGTAATTTTCTTAGTAACGGTAGTGGTTGCAACACCTCCACTCAATGCAACAACGGTGATGGTATAATCTCCAGATTTTGCATAAGTATGTTTAACCGTTTCACCTTCCAGAAATGAAGAAGGCACTTCGTTGGGCACATCACCCCATGTGATCCTGAACAAGGTTTCATAGATTGCTTTGGCGGTAACATTGATCATGAAAGCACTTGAAGGATCAACAGCAGTTGTCACCTCCATGTTTTCAGGTGCCCTGAACGACACTGTCAACTTTTGTATGGCTTCAGTGGTTTTACCCGTGATACCAACACCGACAACACGCACATCATAATTTCCTTCTGCATATTTGCGTTGAACACTTTCACCAGCCATCACCTTTACAGGTGCCGCTGTTCCATCTCCGAAATAAACATTGTAGTAGGCAACACCTTCTCCGTTGGGGTAGATGGTAACCAGTCCTGTATTGTCTTGGGTAATGTTGAACATTGCTGAAAGCTTTGCTGGAGCAACGGCAGTTTCAACAAAAGACACATCATCATATTGCAGCTTGGTACATCCTGTGAAAAGGAGGGCCAGCAATAGTGAATTAATTAGTATGATATTCTTTTTCATTTGAATGATTTTTAGTGATGAGGAGATCAATACCCTGCATTTTGTGTCAGTCCTGATATGTCTACTTCCTGTTGAGGAATGGGGAAGACTTCATTCTTGTTGGCCTTGAACCCTGTGATCTTGGTTGCCGCAAGACCAGTCCTTACAAGGTCAAAAAACCTATCCCCTTCCATGGCAAGCTCCAACCTTCTCTCATCCCAAATGGCCTGTTTCAAGGTTGCGCCAGTTGATGTGATGTTTTGTAATTTGTTGCCAAATGCCCGTTCCCTGACCCTGTTCAAATACCCCTGGGCTTTTGTATCATTTGCTGTTGTAGCCCTGTTGTTGGCTTCTGCAGCCATGAGCAATACATCTGCATACCGGATGGTCCGGTAGTTATTGAGATAATTCAATTCAACCTGACCTGAAGTTTCTCCTTTTCTTGGATGATATTTCTGGTTGTAAAGGCCAGTATTTTTATACGGCGCAACCAAGTAGCTGATGTTGAAAGCAGGATTGGCTGTTTTATACGCTTCAATATCGAGGATGGTTACCGCCTTTCTTTTATCTCCTGCAGCAAATGCACTCGCCAATTCTTTGGTAGGAAGATTGATGCTCCATCCCTGACCATAAGGACTGGTTCCTGCCAGGTTCCGCACACCACACATTTGAACAGCCAGATTTCCCTGACCCCTTCCTGGATTGGACCAGTCGTAAAAAGGACTGATGTTGGAGTACTGGATTTCAAACACTGATTCAGATCCGTTTTCACCAGATTGCAAGAAAATATCACCAAAATTTGTTACCAATTGGAAAGGGCCATTGACAACATTTTCCAGCATTGCAGCAGCTGCATCAAACTTATTCTGATACAACAATACCTTGCCCAACAAAGCCTGTGCGGCATACCTGGTCACCCTGCCTTTTTGTGTGTTGACTGCGGGCAAAACCTTGATAGCGTTATTCAAATCAAGTTCGATTTGCTTGTAGACATCTGCCTTGGGGGCCCTTGTAAATTTTCTTGAATCAGAAGCCGTTAGCCTCTTTTCAACAAACAAGGGAACATCGCCAAACATCCTGACCAACTCAAAATAATAGTAAGCCCTCAAGAAATAAACTTCTCCGTACAAAGCCTCTTTTCCTGTAAAGTCTAGCTTGTCTTTGTTTTCATGAAGATAGTTGGCCCGGTTGATGCCTTCATAGCAGGATTTCCAGGCTTCAGAGAGATAAGAATTGTTGGCATTGGTCAGGTAGTCATCGATCTGCTGAATTCCGACTACATCCGTTGCATTTTCACCGCCAGAAACGGAATTGTCTGATGCTACATCCCCAATGACGGGGTTGGCATACAACCACTGCAAAGGTGAATATACACCGATGGCCATTTTATTGAAATCATCTGCTGTTTTCAGGTAATCATTTGCGGTAATCTGGTAATCCTCTTGCGGATCATAGGCCACAAACTTTGTACAGGCTGCTCCTAACAAGAGCAGTGCTGTCATCGATATGGTCAATTGTATATTTTTCATGTTGTTCTTTTTTCTTTGATTAGAATTTAAGATCAAGTCCTATGGCAAAACTTCTTGCTTGCGGATATGCACCCCTGTCTATGCCTGTATCAAAAATTCCACCGGAAATCTCAGGATCAAATCCAGTGTATTTCGTGAAGGTGAAGGCATTTCTTGCCTGTGCATAAATACGGAGCTTGGAAATATTTGCTTTGCGAAGGGCTGCAGATGAAAAATTATATCCCAACTGGAGGTTCTTTACTTTGATGAAAGAACCATCTTCTACATAACGGTCTGAAACCCTTGTATTGTTGTTGGCATCAATAAATGAATACCGCGGGTTTGTGGCTTCGTTGGTTGATCCGCTACCAATCCAGCGGCCCAGTACACTCCTGAATTTATTGGTCATGGCCAGGTTTCTCTCGTAGGCACGATACACTTCGTTGCCAACAGAGGCATAAACGAAAGAATTGAAATCAAAGCCCTTGTATTCCAATGAAAGGTTCCATCCTATGGTGAAATCAGGGAATGGATTTCCAATATTTGTCCTGTCATCTCCATCAATTTTTCCATCGCCATTGATATCTACAAAACGGATATCACCTGCTTGTGCACCTGGCTGAGATGCATGTTTGGCAACATCTGCCTGGGTCTGGAACAAGCCATCGGTCTTGAATCCATAAAAATATCCAGGAGCCTTGTCTTTTTCAAAACGGGTAACAGACTGATAAGGTATTCCATACCCACCACCTGTGATCAAACCATTGTTGGTTTCAGTAACCAGGTTGGTAGCCTTGGTAAAAGTAATGTTGGTAGAAATCCTGAAGTTCTTGGACAATTGGTCTGTGTATCCAAGGTTCATGTCAACACCACTTGTTCTGGTTGTACCGATATTGGCAGTTGGCAATGAAGCCGTGCCGAGATAAAGGGACAAGGTTGGGGTAAACAGCAAGCCGCTGATATCCTTCCTGAAATAGTCTCCACTGAAAGAAAACTTGTTGTTGAAGAACCTGATATCAAAACCAGCATTCAACTGTGCCTGCTCTTCCCATTTAAGGTCATCATTCTTGAAGGATGCGATGGTAGCTCCAACAGATGTGGGCTCGTTACCAAACGAATATCCGGCATTCTGACCAAGGCCATATGCATACAACAAGGTTGAAATCCTTTGGTATTGGGGGTTCACATTCTCATTCCCTGTAATACCATAGCTTCCCCTGAGTTTCAGGTAATCGATGAATTCAACCTTGAAAAAATCTTCCTGTGTAACTACCCAGCCCAAAGAACCGGAGAAAAAGTTGGCGAATTTGTTGTTGTCGCCAAAAGCAAAAGATCCATCCCTTCTCAAGGTTCCAGACACAAGGTATTTCTCATTGAAATCGTAATCTACCCTGCCAAAATAGGAAAGATTCCTTCTCTCATACTGGTATGATCCAAGGTCAATACCAGAAAGTGTTGCAATGCCTGTTGCAGAGGAAATATCAGCAAAGCTCCATGAGTTGAAAGGAACATCCTGCCTTGAACCATTCAATGAATTACCTGTTACTCGGGCCATTGAAAAACCTGCTACGGTTTCAAAGTTGTGGCTTTTGCCCACTTTGAAATTGTAATTGGCAAAATTTTCAAGGGTATAGTTGAAATAATTGGTCTTGTATTCATAGACACTGTTGTGAGACCCAGGCTTGGGGGTTCCATCAGCATTCATGGTAGAATTGATGTGGCTTACCCCATAAAAAGAAAGCGGGGTGAAATTCTTTCCGGTAACATCGGTATTGGTATAACCAAAGCGGGAAGTGAGTTTCAGGTTTTTCAGCAGATCATACTGTAATTCCAGCTTACCATAGAGTTTGCTGGTATTGTTCTTGTTATATGTGTCCTCCAACTGGGTGAGAGGATTGATGATCTCTGAAAGGATGTACTTGCTGGTGCTGTACTTCCCGTATGTATTCGGTGTATTGTTCAATACCGGCACAGTAGGATCAAAGTTCAGTGCATTGGAGATGACTGAATTGATGCTGTTTTCAGGAACACCTGCCCCTTTGATATTGGTATAGGTGGTATTGGTGATGAACTTGAGTTTTGAACTCAGATCGAAGCTGAGGTTGGAAGTGGCGTTGATCCTGTTGAAGAAAGATTTTTCTCCTCCACCAACAATTCCTGCCTGGGCAAGGTATCCGCCAGAAAGAAAATAGGACATTTTATCGCTGCCACCCCTTGCCGCAACTGTATGCGATTGAAGTGGAGCCTGCTTGAAGATCTGGTCTTGCCAGTTTGTTCCTGCACCCAATCCAGAAAGGTTGGGAAATACCAGTGAACCTCCGGAAGCAACACTTCCCTCATTCACAATGCCAGCATATTCAGATGCGTTCAAAACGCCAATCTGGTTCAACACTTCCTGAACGGCATAGTTACCGTTGTAAGTGATTTCAGTTTTTTGGTTTTTACGTCCGGTCTTGGTGGTCACTACAATTACTCCATTTCCACCTTTCACACCATAAATGGCTGTTGTGGCAGCATCCTTGAGCACATTGATAGACTCTATATCAGCAGGATTGATGGCATTGAAATCGTCAAGGCTCTGAATGGCTCCGTCAACCACCACCACAGGATCCGTTCCTGTATAAGAAGGAATACCCCTGACCAATACAGTTGGCTTTGCGCCGGGAGAACCATTGGAAACAACCGTTACCCCAGAAGCCCGGCCTTGTAAGGCATCTTCTGCACGAACGGGTTTCAGTTTTTCAATATCTGATCCTTTGACTGAAGCTACTGCGCCAGACACCTTGGTGACCTTCTGGACACCATAGCCCACTACAACCACCTCATCAAGTTTGGATGATGATGCGTCCAGTACAATGGTCATCATACCGCTTGCAATTGAAACTTCCTTGGTTTCGAAGCCAACAGAGGAGATTACAATTGTTTTGGCTGATGATGGAACCGTCAGTGAGAAAATCCCCATTTCATTGGTAGAAGTTCCTGCTTTTGTACCTTTTACCAGGATGGTTGCTTTGGAAACCGGCAGACCAGAGGGGTCAACTACCTTACCAGTAGCAGTTTTGTCTTGGGACCAGGAGGTCAATCCCAGCATAATGAGAAATGAAAGAAGTGTGAACTTCTTCAGAGCCTTTTTCATACGCAAGTTTTATTTAATTTAGTGATGAACCCTTCGTTAAAGGGAGGATAAAGTTATAATTAGTTGGAGCATCAAGTAATTTTGTAGTACTACACGACTACATCAACTATTTATATACCATTGATTTTCAATAAATAAAAAATACATCAACGATACATCAAAACAATTTGGCCAAATGGTTTGTTTAATATAATTGGTTAAACTGAGGGTAAAAAAGTTAAACAAATCCACAACTGAACGACAACTGAACGCTTTCAATGAATAAAATGAGAATTCTACCGATTGTATTACTTCTTTTGCTAGATACAGTTTCTACAAACGGGCAAAACACCATTGGAGT
>CANHSD010000079.1 GCA_947463105.1 Chitinophagaceae bacterium | reverse complement strand
TTCCATACCAGGGACCCGGTTAAATCAAGCCCTGATCCTGAAACCTGTAAGGTATTGACCACTGCAAAAATGCAGATCCAGGACAAACACATGCCTACCCAGAAGAGCCGTTTGTTGTATATGGAATGTTTCGGTGAATTGCTCATAATATATGACTAATGTACTTGTGTGGCAGTTAGGATTTACCAACAAGAAACCGTGTATAAACTTTGCCCGATATATTTTTTTTATTCAAGGGTTAGGCCTATTTTACGATTGTATAAAATCTTTAGCAATTTAAGCAAACTTAGCATTGATTGTTTCAAACTAGTTTGCTGATTTTGCCGAACTAAAACTTCCGACATGAAAAAAAATGTAGTGCTGATGTTAAGGCTATTGTTCATTGTGCTGCCCCTTGCCCTGGTCATATCGTTTTCAATACGAGAAGAAGACGCGTTTTTCAGCGCTGATGACCCCAAAGTTGCCAACCTGAAACTGCCCCAGGGGTTCAAAGCAGAGAGGCTTTATGGGCCTTCTGAGCATGAAGAAGGATCCTGGGTTTCCATGACCTTTGACAACAAGGGGAGAATCATTGCATCTGATCAGTATGGATACCTGTACCGTTTGAAAGTACCGGCTATCGGAGATACCATCAACAAAACAACCATTGAAAAACTGGAAGTCTTGAAAGATCCTGCATTCATGACTGACACAACAACGGGAAAAGTTTCCATGGGTTATGCGCATGGTCTCCTCTATGCTTTCAACAGTTTGTATGTGATGATCAACCATCGCGGCAATGGCAAATTAAAAAGAACCAGTGGTCTATACAGACTACAGGACACCGACGGTGACGACCAGTTTGATAAAATAACCATGCTCAAACTGTTGAATGGTGAAGGAGAACACGGGCCACACAGCATCGTGCTCGCGCCAGACAAACAATCCCTGTTTGTAGTTTCCGGCAATTTCACAAAAATTCCAAAATTGGATTCCTATCAAAATATTCCGGACGGAAAATTTGATAACCTTTTCCCTTTGATCAAGGACCCCAACGGTCATGACAATACCGTTGAATCCCATGGTGGATGGGTGGCCCAGGTGGATTCAACCGGCAGCAATTGGAACATGTACGCTTCAGGCTTTCGCAATCCGTTTGACCTCGCATTCAATAATGCTGGAGAGATGTTCACTTATGATTCTGACATGGAGTGGGATTTTGGTACACCATGGTACCGTCCTACCAGAATTCTACATGTAACAAGTGGTGGTGAATATGGCTGGAGGCCCGGCACAAACAAATGGAATGCCAATTATCCCGACAACCTTCCTGCCGCTGTCAATGTTGGACAGGGATCTCCTACCAATTTTGTATCAGGAGCCAACGCAAAATTCCCTGAAAAATACCGCAATGCTTTGTTCGCCTTCGACTGGAGTTTCGGTATCATCTATGCAATCTATCCTAAATCAGACGGTGCATCATACACAGCAACAGGTGAAGAGTTCATCTCTGGCTCCCCACTTCCATTGACTGATGGCGTCGTAGGACCAGATGGTGCAATGTATTTCCTTACCGGCGGCAGAAGACTGGAATCTGACATGTACCGTGTATATTATGCAGGAAGCGAAACGAAGAATACTGCTGCTGCAAAGGTTGAATTGAATGAAGCACAAAAAACACGCAAAAAATTGGAGGCATACCACGGAAAACCAAATGTGGGTGCCATTAATGTGGCCTGGCCATATTTGAAGGACAAGGATCGTTTTATCCGCTATGCCGCACGCATCGCCGTTGAAGCTCAACCACTCACTGAATGGACCGACAGAACAATTAATGAGAAAGATCCTGTCATCCTGACCAACGCAGCCATTGGCCTGGCAAGGCGTGGTGATGCAAAAGTCAAGAAACCATTACTGGCATCACTTACCAGTGTAAATATAGCTTTGCTCACAGCATCCCAGCAACTGGATTTGATGCGTGCTATTGAACTGGTGTTTACCCGGATGGGGGCGCCAGATGCCGCAGAAAAAGAGGCTGTAGCCAAATTACTGAATCCTATTTTCCCCGCTGCCACCAATGACCTCAACAAGGAACTCAGCAAGCTGTTGGTTTATGTTGATGCGCCAATGGCTGTTGAAAAAACAATGGCCCTCTTGAGCACTGCAAGAGATGACATGGGCGGTCAGAAAACAGTTTCTGAATCATCAGACCTGATCCTTCGCAACCCGCAATATGGAATGGACATTGCAGGCATGCTATCCAAAATGCCTCCGCTTACACAGACCTGGTATGCAAATGTGTTGAGCCAGGCCAAGAATGGATGGACAGATGATTTGAGAAACAAATATTTCCAATGGTATTATACGGCCTTCGGTTATAAAGGAGGTGTTTGTTATGTTGGCTTTATCGACAAGGCACGCAAAAATGCACTGGAAAATCATCCAAAAGAAAGTTTTGCAAAATACAATAGGATCTCTGGTGATTCGATTGTAAGCCTTGCCAGAAAAGGCTTGGACATTGGCCCTGTTAGGCCCAAAGGGCCGGGCCGTGGATGGAAACTGGCGGATGCCTTGGCCATCGTAGACAGTGCCAATGGAACGAGAAATTTTGAGCAAGGAAAGGCCATGTTTGCAGCATCCCTCTGTCGCACCTGTCATCAGATCAAGGGCGAAGGCGGTATTGCAGGACCAGACCTTACCCAGTTGGGGAACCGTTTCTCCAACAAGGACATGCTTGAAGCCATCATCTCCCCCAGCAAGACCATCTCAGACCAATATGGCTCAACGGTTTTCTACCTCAAAACCGGTGGCTCACTCATGGGAAGACTGATTCGCCAGGACAAGGACAAGTATTATATTTCACAAAACCCTTTCGATACTCAGACCATCAAGGAAGTGTTGAAGAAAAATGTGGTGAGAACCCGTGTGTCTGAGGTTTCTCCTATGCTACCAGGCATGATCAACGGACTGAACCCAGATGAGCTGAAGGACCTGATGGCCTATTTGAAAGCTGGAGGAAATCAAATGCATCCAGTTTACGCTTCATCAAAATAAGCAGAACGATGCATCAACAGCAAATTTGGAGTGATAAGGTCGGAAATGTATCCCAGGTGGGTGGTATTGAAACTGCTGTGCTTGACAATGGCATCAGCAGGGGCATGCGCGTTGCCTGGATCAATACGGGAGCCGGACTTCGCTTCAAAGTTTTGCTGGATAGGGCAATGGATATCGCCGATGCTGCATATAATCAACACAACCTGGCATGGCTGAACCACGCAGGTTTCACACCACCACAACCTTTTTCAGACAAGGGTTTGGATTGGCTCAGAACCTTTGGTGGAGGCCTGGTGACTACCTGCGGATTATCCCATGTGGGCGGGCCAGAAAAAGATGCATTGGGTGAAAGAGGAGTGCATGGCAACATCAGCAATATCCCGGCAGAAATTGTCTCCATTGTTCAGCCAGATCCTGAAAATGGGAACATGAACATGAGCATCACTGGTATCATAAGAGAATCAAGGATTTTCGGCCCTGCGCTCGAGCTAAGAAGAACCATTTCTGCCACGCTTGGAGTACCCGGATTCCATATCCACGATGAGATTTCCAACAGGGGCAATACACCTGCGCCACACATGATTCTCTACCATTGCAATTTCGGATGGCCCCTTGCAGACAAGGGTAGCCAGCTGATCTGGAAGGGAAAAATGACTACCCGTGATGGAAACGATTTCCCCAATGGAGAAGCCTTCAAAACCTGCCCAGATACCCTTGTCAGCCACAGTGGCAATGGCGAGGAGGTGGCCGTTGTTGACATTGAAGCTACAGGGAATGGTCAATGCATTTGTGGCCTCCACAATCCTGCGTTGGAATTGGCTGTAGCCATTCAATTCAATAAAAATGAATTGCCATGGATGACCAATTGGCAACACTGGGGGAAAGGTGAATATGTTACAGGCCTTGAGCCCGGTTCTCATCCACCCATTGGGCAATCCAAAGCCAGGGAAAATGAAACCCTGATTTTCATCGCTCCGGGTGAACGCATCCAGTACAACCTTTCATTTCAAGCCATTCAAGGAAATGAAAACATCCATACAATATTTCATTGATTATTTAACCCTAACACAAGCCGATATGGAACAACAAAGCATTGCAAGAAAAGCATTGGAACAAGGCAAAGGAATTCTGCGATTAGCCCCAACATGGGTACCCAGGTCTTTCTGTGTGCCTGGAAGAAGAATAAAATTACATCCGGATGATTACTATATCCTGGGAGGAGAAAGAGGAGGCATAGATGAACGCTGGTTATCCTCTACCACTCCAGCCAAAAACGGACCTTTGACAGGTGAAAATGAAGGACTCAGTCCTATAATCTACCAGGATGGTCAAACCACCCATCAGATCCTGTTGAAAGATGCGGTTGATGAATTGAAAGGTGAGCTCATCGGAGACAGGCTGTGGAATGAATACCAAAGCTGGCCGATGTATTCCAAGTTTTTTGACAACATGGGACCACTCCCCCATCATGTTCACCATAACGATGAAAAAGCTGCCCTGATCGGACAAAAAGGAAAACCAGAGGCCTATTATTTTCCACCTCAACTGAACAACCATGGAGGTGATTTCCCTTATACATTTATTGGTATCGCCCCAGGCACACCCAAAGAAGTAATCAAGGAATGCCTGATCAACTTTACCAAAGGTGACAATAAACTCACCAACTATTCACAGGCCTATCGCCTGGAACCCGGTACCGGATGGGATGTTCCTCCAGGATTGTTGCATGCACCGGGCAGCATGTGTACCTATGAGCCACAGAAGGCATCAGATGTTTTTGCCATGTACCAATCATTGGTAAATGAGGCCATCATACCAGAAGAATTGCTCTGGAATGGTACCCCAAAAGAAAGTATTGGTGATTATGATGCCCTGATGGACGTGCTGGACTGGGACCTCAATGTTGACCCCAATACCATGGCCAACCGCTTCATGGCACCTAAACCTGTGCATGACCTGGAGGAAATGAAAGCCAACGGCTATGTTGAAAATTGGATCTGCTACAAATCAGAAGCCTTTGGTGCCAAAGAACTGACTGTACTTCCAGGACAGACTGTAACCATCAAAGACAGTGCAGCATACGGTATCATCGTCATGCAAGGACGCGGAACTTTTGGTGTTTGGGAAATTGAAACTCCTGCCCTGATCCGCTATGGCCAGCTGACCAACGATGAATTCTTCATCAGTGAAAAAGCTGCAATGGAAGGTGTTAAAATAGTCAATACCTCCAGCACCGACCCTATCGTCATCCTGAAACATTTTGGCCCCAACAATCCAGACATGGTTTTATAAATCAATTCTAATATGAAAAAAAACAGCATAAAGCAAACATTCAACTTCGTAAGTGTAGCACTGGTTGCAGCCATGATTGGGATTTTTTCCTTCATGATGCCTGGATCCACCAAACTCAGCATCAACAAGGGTTCCCATATCATCCTCATCGGCAACAACCTGGGTTCCAGGATGATAGAGTTTGATCATTTTGAAACAGAGCTGCAGCTTCGCTATCCAGACAACATGCTCTATGTCCGCAACATGTGTGACGGAGGAAATACACCTGGATTCCGTCCTCATTCCGGAAGAAAAACCCCATGGGCATTTCCTGGTGCAGAAAAATTTCAAACCGAACTGGCCAAACCAGCAGGTATGGAAGGATTTGTAGAGTACCCTGATCAATGGTTGACCAAACACAAGGCAGACATCATCATCGCCTTTTTTGGCTACAATGAATCATTTCAGGGTGCGGCCGGCTTGGCCAACTACAAAGCGGAGCTGGATGCATTCATCAAGCACACCCTGTCTCAGCAATACAATGGAAATGCTGCCCCTCAGCTGGCATTGGTTTCACCGATAGCATTTGAAAACCTTTCAGGAAAATATGACCTGCCCAATGGAAAAACAGAGAATGCCAATCTTTTGCTCTATACCCAGGCCATGAAAGAAGTTGCTGCAAAAAACAAGGTTCATTTTGTAGATGCCTTCTCGCCCAGTAAGATTTGGCTTGATGATCCTGCCACCGAATTGACCATTGATGGTACCCAACTGACCAACGCGGGTTATGCAAAATTTGGTCCTTTCCTGGCCAATGAGGTTTTTGGAAAAACCAGCGTACCTAAGCCAGCCAACAAAGCAGCGGTATTTGCTGCCGTCAAAGAGAAAAACTGGATGTGGCACAACGACTACAAAATCCCCAATGGCGTGCATGTTTTTGGAAGAAGGTATAACCCATTTGGACCGGACAATTATCCGGCAGAACAAAAGAAAATCAGGGAAATGATCCTGATAAGGGATACCGCCATCTGGATGGCCGCCAATGGACAAAAAATGGATCTGGCAGCTGCAGATGCAAAAACTTCCATTCTTCCTCAGGTTCAAACCAACTATAAACCCAGAGACCCCAATGCTGCAATGCGTTATTTATATGGGCAGGAAGCACTGGATAAATTCACGGTTGCTCCCGGATACAAAATAGATTTGTTCGCTTCTGAAGTGGAATTTACTGATCTCGCCAATCCGGTTCAGATTTCCTTTGACAACAAAGGAAGACTTTGGGTGGCGGTGATGCCCACCTATCCGCATTGGAAACCAGGTGATCCAAAACCGAATGACAAGATCATCATTTTGGAAGATACCAACAACGATGGAAAAGCAGACAAGCAAACCACCTTTGCGGACGGATTGCAGCTGCCATTGGGCTTTGAACTGGCCCCTGAAGGAGTCTATCTTTCGCAGGGAACAAATTTCATGTTGCTGAAAGACACCAATGGTGATGACAAATGCGATAGCAGGGAAGTTCTTTTGAGTGGCTTCGATGACCATGACACGCATCATGCACATCATGCCTATACCACAGATGCATCTGGCTCCATTTACATGGGGCAAGGGGTATTTCTCGCCAACGATATTGAAACTTCTTATGGTCCGGTACGCGGCACCAATGGTGGATTTTTCCGTTACGACACCAAAAAGAAAAAACTTGACCGCATTGCACAGTTGTCCATTCCCAATCCGTGGGGAATCGCCTTTGATGATTGGGGACAGGTATTTTATGCTGAAACATCAGGTCCTGATGTTACCTGGATGACACCAGGAACGGTGAAGTCCCGCTACGGTGAAGCCACTCCAACGCCAGCATCCATCATTGAAGAGAAACACCGTGTAAGGCCAACTTCAGGACTGGAATTTATCTCCAGCAGGCATTTCCCTGATGAAGTACAGGGCGATATGCTCATCAACAATACCATCGGATTTCTTGGCACCAAGCAACATAAAATGATGGATGCAGGTACAGGATATTCCACCCAACACAGGCAAGACCTTGTCCGTTCCAGCGACGTCAATTATCGCCCGGTTGATCTTGAATTTGCTCCTGACGGCTCCTTATACATTGCAGACTGGCACAATGTGTTGATCGGCCATATGCAACACAATATCAGGGATCCATTGCGTGATCATACCCATGGTCGTATTTATCGGGTCACCTACCCTTCCCGGCCACTGGTAACCCCTGCAAAAGTGGATGGTGCCAGCATTCCTGAATTGCTGGAGAATTTAAAATTGCCTGAATACCGCACACGCTACAGAACACGCCGCGAACTCAGGGAATATCCTGCAACGGCGGTAGTTCCGGAACTAAAGAAATGGGTCAATAAATTAGATAAAAATTCAGCCCAATACGAAAAGCTTTTGCTGGAAGCACTTTGGGTCAGCTGGGGCCAAAACAAGGTAGATCAACCATTGCTGCGCCAACTGCTCAAAGCAAAGGACTATCGCATCCGTGCTGCTGCAGTTGAAGTGGCGCGTTTTGCAGGCAA
Organism: Chitinophagaceae bacterium; assembly: GCA_947463105.1. Classification (GTDB taxonomy): domain Bacteria; phylum Bacteroidota; class Bacteroidia; order Chitinophagales; family Chitinophagaceae; genus Pollutibacter. The sequence goes on along the minus strand of CANHSD010000079.1, from coordinate 3,504 downwards.
CGAATTGCCAGACAAAGCTGCCCTCCTGATGGCTGCTGCAAAGGATGACAGTGGACGTGTGCGCATCGAATCAATTGTTGCCGCTTCATGGCTGAGCAAGGAAAAAGGATTACCTATTATCCTTGAGGCAGGAAAAAAACCAATGGACTCCTGGATGGCAAAACCCTATGCCACAGCCGAGGCCCATATCAATGGCCATGGTGTCATCAGGAAAAAACAAGATGTTGCCGAAAAGGCACCAACTGCTCCCGGTATAAACCCTGAGGTTTTGGCAAAAGGCAAAGCGATTTACATGCGTGATGGTTACTGCAATACCTGCCACCAAGGAAATGGCAAAGGACTGGAAGCAGCCGGATTCCCTCCACTCAGTGGGTCAAAATGGGTTACAGGAAACGAAGACCGTTTGATCAAACTGGTCATGAAAGGACTCTATGGCCCTATTGAAGTGAATGGAACGCAATACCCCGGCCAGGTTCCAATGACACAATATGGAGGCATGCTGAATGACAATGAAATGGCTGCGGTATTGACCTATGTGCGCAACACATTTGGCAACAAAGCTCCGGCCATTACTCCAGAAAAAGTCAAAGAAGTTCGCGCAGCCATCAAAGACAAATCTGGTTTTTACACCCCTGAAGAACTCTTGAAGCTTCATCCAATGGAGAAATAAAAAAAATGATTTTTCATTACCTTGAAAAAAATGAACACAAATCAGCATCAAAAATAATACCATGCTAAAATCATTTACTTTTTTTTGTTGCTTCATGCTCAGCTTGTCAACAGGATTCAGCCAAAAACAAAAGGGGAAATCCAAAAAACCGTTGATCGTTTTCGTTACTGGCGATCATGAATACAGCGGTGAGGCCACCCTGCCCATTGTTGCAGCAGAACTGGAAAAAAATTATGGATTCCGCACCATAGTGTTGAAGGCATATCCCAACCACAATGCAGAGGAAAACATACCAGGACTGGAAGCCCTCAAAGAGGCTGACCTGGCTGTATTCTTTCTGCGTTGGCGCAAGCTTCCTGCTGATCAGGTGCAACTGATAGAGGACTACCTGAAAACCAAAAAACCAATGGTTGGGTTTCGTACCACTACCCATGCATTCAATTATCCCAAAGGACATCCTTTGGAGAAATGGAATGCCTTTGGAGAGTTTGCTTTCAACAGTCCTCCCGGCTGGGGCGGCGTCAACAAGCATACCCATTATGGCCACGAATCATCTACGGATGTTACCATGATTGATTCCGTATCCAACGACCCCATCCTTACTGGCGTGGGCAAAACATTCCATGCCCGTTCATGGCTTTACCAGGTATTGCCTAATTATCCCTCCAATGGCTCAAAAGCCTTGATGATGGGGCATTCCATCAATCCAAACAACAAGAAAGCTTATGATAACCCAGTAGCATGGACCGGTACCAACAGTTTTGGCGCACGCATCTTTTTCACCACCCTTGGCCATCCTGAAGATTTTGATCAGGAACCTTTTCAGCACATGGTCATCAACGCCATCCATTGGGCAGCTGGAAAATCCGTACCCAAAAAATGGAAAGGTCCTATGCAAATCAATGTACCCTACAGGAAATAAAACAGCAAAACAATATGTATAAAATTGGTTTCAATACATTGGTTTGGTCTGCCGTGGTTTCGGATGAACAATTCCCCATCATCGATCGCTTGAAAGCCATTGGTTATGATGGTGTGGAATGTTTTATCGGTGCACCAGATGATGCGGCCTACAAGCGATTTGGTGATCATGCACAGAATATCGGACTGGAGACCACCAGTGTATTTGTAGTGGATGCAGCACAGAATCCGGTTGATCCCTCCCCTGCTGTTCGTGCCAAGGCACTGGACCGCATCAAATGGGGTATCGACCGTGCACATGATATGCGATCCTCCATACTCTGTGGCCCCTTTCATTCTGCACACGGAAACTTCTCAAAGAAACCACCACAGGAAGACGAATACAATTGGTGTGCAGAGGTCTTGCACCAGGCTGGTGAACATGCAGCCCAGGCTGGCATCACGCTTGCCCTGGAAGCATTGAACCGCTTTGAATGTTATCTCTGCAATACAATGGAACAGCTCAAACACCTTGTTGAAAAGGCCAATCATCCTCATGTAAAAGCGATGTATGATACCCATCATGCCAACATTGAAGAGAAAAAAGCACATGAGGCACTGTCCACCATTGCCCCTGTTTTGGCGCATGTACACATCAGCGAAAATGATCGGGGAACCCCGGGAGATGGGCATGTGCACTGGGATGAAACCTTTGCCAGCCTTGCTGCCATCAAGTATAACGGTTGGCTGACCATCGAAGCATTTTCCCGCAATGATCCGGACTTTGCCAATGCCATCAATGTATGGAGGGAATACTCCGGACCCTGGGATATGGCCATCAACGGGCTTTCCTTCATCAAAGCACAAGCAGCAAAACACAATCTTTAATACTTCTAACAAAAATGCAACCATATGTCTGAAAACAATTATCCAAAACTCCACAACGCTACATGGCCTGGCATCGTAGGAAAAGGCCCGGATTCAGAACCCCCTATTTCACTGGACACACTGATCGACTTCACTGCCAATGCAGAAGTGGATGGTGTGAAATTTGACGGCATCGATATCGGCCTTTTTGAGCCCCATTTCAACATCGACGAATCAGAAGATGGGATCAAAAAATTGGCTGACAAAGTAGGCGCTCTCAACCTCAACATTGGTTCTTTGGTGGCCCCCATCTGGGGCGGCCCTGCCATGGGCAGCAAAGAAGACCGCGCCGTATTTGTGGACATGGTCAAACGCTCTTGTGAATTTGGAAAAAAACTCCGCAATGCTGGTGTACGCCCATACGGCATCATCCGCATCGACTCTGCCAGCAAGCCAGAGGCCTGGGCCCAGGATCCTGCAGGCAATACCAAACTGATTGCAGAAACTTTTCGGGAAGCATGTGACGTTGCTGCTGATTATGGTGAGCGACTGGCTGCTGAAGGTGAGATCTGCTGGGGTGGCATGCACAGTTGGAAAGCAATGGTAGATACCCTGGAGGCTGTAGATCGCCCCAACATTGGGTTCCAGGCAGACATGGCCCATACCTTGCTTTACCTGCTTGGTTACAATGCCCCTGAACACCGCATCCTTCCTGAAAATTTTGACTGGAGCGATGGTGCTGTATTGGATGAAGGACTAAAAAAACTCACCAGCGCACTGCGCCCCTGGACCATTGATTTCCATGTCGCGCAAAATGATGGAACCGTTCATGGTACAGGATCTCACGACAAAACGGGAAGACACTGCCAGGCACTTGATCCTAACGGAAAGCTCGATATTGCAAAGCATGCAGGCTTTTGGCTGCGCGATGAAAATGGCGAACTCACCAAAGCTTTTCAGCACATTTGCTGGGATGGCTGCATGTTCCCCAACGATGTCATGATGAAACAACAAACCTGGAACGATATCCTTGCTGCCTTGATCAAAGTAAGGAACCACCATGGTTG